>JACCVE010000420.1 GCA_013698285.1 Chloroflexia bacterium
GAGCTGTCGGTGCGGGAGGGCGAGGTCCACGCGTTGCTCGGCGAGAACGGAGCCGGCAAGTCGACGTTGATGAACATCCTGTTCGGGCTGTACCACCCCGACGCGGGCGAGATCTCCCTCAATGGGCGCCCCGTCCGGTTCCACGGGCCGCGCGACGCCGTCGACGCCGGGCTGGGGATGGTTCACCAGCACTTCATGCTGATCCCCCGCTTCACCGTGGCCGAGAACGTGATCCTCGGCAACGAGGGCGGCTCGCCCCTGGCCCTCGACCGGCGGGCCGCCGAGGCCAGGGTCGGGGAGATCGCGGGGCGGTTCGGCCTGCGGGTCAACCCCCACGACACGGTTGGCGACCTGCCGGTCGGGATGCGGCAGCGGGTCGAGATCCTGCGGGCCCTCTACCAGGGCAGCCGGATCTTGATCTTGGACGAGCCGACCGCCCTCCTGACCCCTCGCGAGGTCGATGAGCTCTACGCGATCCTGCGGCGGCTGAAGGAGGGCGGTGGGACCGTCATCTTCATCACCCACAAGCTGCGGGAGGTGGCCGCGATCAGCGACCGGGTGACCGTGATCCGGCGCGGCCGAACCGTCGGGACCCGGGTGACGGCGGAGACGACCGGGCCGGAGCTGGCCGAGCTGATGGTCGGCCGCGAAGTGCTGCTGCGGGTCGATCGGCCCCCCGCCTCCCCGGGCGAGACGGTGCTGGTCGCCGAGGACCTGACCGTGGCCGCGAAGGGGGAGGTGCCCGCCCTCGACGGGGTGAACCTGACGGTCCGGCGGGGCGAGATCGTCGGCGTCTGCGGCGTCGAGGGCAACGGCCAGACCGAGCTGGTCGAGACCCTGGCCGGCCTGCGGCGGCCGACCGGTGGCCGGGTCCTGCTCAAGGGGCGGGACGTGACCGGCGAGGACCCCCGCGACCGCCGCCGGGCGGGCTTCTCCTATATCCCCGAGGACCGGCATGGCCGGGGCCTGGTGCTGGACTTCACGCTGACCGAGAACGTCCTGCTCGGCAATGTCTCGGAGCCGCCCTTCAGCAAAGGGGGCCGCATCCTCGGCGACGTCGCCCGGTCGGTGACCCGCGACCTGATGACCCGGTTCGATGTCCGGGCCCCGTCGCCCGAGTCGAAGGCCCGGAACCTCTCCGGCGGCAACCAGCAGAAGCTGATCATCGCCCGCGAGTTCCACCGCGAGCCCGATGTCCTGCTGGCGGTCCAGCCGACCCGGGGGCTCGATGTCGGGGCGATCGAGTTCGTCCACCGTCGCCTGGTCGAGGCACGGGACGAGGGACGGGGGATCCTGGTCGTCTCCTTCGACCTGGACGAGATCTTGGACCTGAGCGACCGGATCCTGGTGCTCTACGGCGGCCGGATCGCCGGCGAGTTCATGAGCGGACAGGTGAGCCGGACCGAGCTGGGGCTGAGGATGGGTGGCCGGGCCGGGGACGGGGCCGGGGGGGCCCGGGCCGGGACGATCGGGCGGGATGGCGGTGCCGATGCGCTCGCGAGGTAGCGGTGCCCCGGAGGAGACGGCGACGCCGATGCGCTCCCGGGTGATCGGCGCCCTCCGGGGCCTGGTCGGCTCGACCGGCGCGGTCGCGGTGGCCCTGCTGTTGGGGGCGGTGATCATCGTCCTGTCCGGCGATGACCCGCGGGATGCCTACCGGGCCCTGTTCGACGGCGCCTTCGGGGACCGGCGGTCGGTGGCGGAGAGCCTGGTCCTGGCCACGCCGCTGATCTTCGGCGGTCTGGCCTTCGCGATCGCCGCCCGGGCCGGATTGTTCAACATCGGCATCGAGGGTCAGTTCTTCCTCGGCAGCCTGGCGGCCGGCCTGGTCGGGGCGATCGACCTCGGCCTGCCCCTGGTCGCCCACCTGCCCCTGGCCCTGCTGGCGGGTATTGCCGCCGGGGCGATCTGGGGCTGGCTGCCGGGGGCCCTCAAGGCGCGGACCGGGGCCAGTGAGGTGATCACCACGATCATGCTCAACTACATCGCCTTCCAGATCAGTTCGTTCGTCCTCCGGCAGGACGCCACCCTGGCCGTCAACCCCGACTTCTCCACCACCGACCCGGTCGAAGCGACCGCCGAGCTTCCCCTGCTGCTCGACCGGACCCGCCTCCACGCCGGCATCCTGATGGCGGTCGTGGCGGCGATGATTCTCTGGTACCTGCTGTTCCGGACCACCTTTGGCTACCGGATCCGCACCGTCGGCCTGAGCCGGGGGGCCTCGGCCTACGCCGGCATCCCGTGGGGCCGGACGATCGCCCTGGCGATGCTGGTCAGCGGGCTGCTCGGTGGCCTGGGCGGGGCGGTCAATACCCTCGGCCTGGCCGGGCGCCACTACAGCCAGCCGGCCGGCTACGGCTTCACCGCCATCGCGGTCGGCCTGGTGGGGAGGAACCACCCCCTCGGGATCGTGCTGGCCGGGCTCCTCTTCGGGGCGCTCAACGCCGGCTCGACCCGGATGCAGGCCCAGGCCGGCACCAGCCGCGAACTCGTCCTGATCCTGCAGGGCCTCGTGATCCTCTCCGTCGCCGCCTTCGCCGCCGTCGGCCGGATCCGGCGTGACACCCGGCCGACCGCCAACATCCGCCCCGGCGCCGACCGCGCGGCCACGGTCGGCACCGAACCCGCCATCGAGCCCCGCCCCGGCACGCCGGCGCTCTGAAGTCCGGAGTGGGAAGTCGGAAGTCGGGAGACGGTAGAACGAGGGGGACAGAAGCCAGAGCGGATCACTACCGACCGACCACCGACCGACTACCATCTTTCGTCTTTCGACTCCGGCCGCCCGAGGAGGCTCCCCTGGACGACTTCTTCACGATCGCCCTCCTCACCGCGACGCTGCGGATGACCGCCCCCCTCCTGTTCACGGCGATGGGGGGGCTGCTCTCGGAACGGTCCGGGATCATCAACATCGCCCTCGAAGGGCTGATGCTGCTGGGGGCGTTCGGGGCCGCCGTCGGCACCCACTACACCGGCAACAGCTTGTCCGGCCTGGCGATCGGGGTGGCCGCCGCCGCGGCGGGGGCCGTGGTCCACGCGGTCTGGTGCATCAGCTTGCGGGGCGACCAGGTGGTCGCCGGGACGGCGATCAACATCCTGGCCGGGGGGATCACGGCCTTCTTGCTGCCCACCCTGTTCGGCAGCGCCGGCCGCTCGCCCAGCGTCGAGCAATTGCCCCGCATCACCTCCTCGCTCTCGATCCTGGTGCCCGTCGCCTTCGCGCTCGTGCCGCTGACCTGGTACCTGCTGTTCCGGACCCGGCCGGGATTGCGGATCATGGCCGCCGGGGAGTATCCCCGGGCGGCCGAGAGCGTCGGCATCGCGGTGACCCGCTACCGGTACGCCTGCGTGGTCGGCAGCGGGGTCCTGGCCGGTCTCGGCGGGGCCAGCCTGTCGATCGGGGACCTGTCGTTCTTCACCGTCCAGATGACCCAGGGACGCGGCTTCATCGCCCTGGCGGCGGTGATCTTCGGCAACTGGTCGCCCTTCGGGACGCTGGCGGCGGCCCTCCTGTTCGGCGCAGCCCAGGCGATCCAGATCCAGTCCCAGGCCCTCGGCCTGCCGATCTCGCAGGACATCCTGGTCGCCCTGCCCTACCTGCTGACCCTGCTCGCGATCGCGGGCTTGCTCCGCAATTCGTTGCCCCCGGCTGGCCTCGGCCGCCACGCCGCCGATTGACGGAGTCGGCAGGCGGCGGACGGAAGTCGGAAGTCGGAAGTCGGTGGGGGGCAGGGGGTGAGACACCGGCGCCCCGCACCGTGTTCCCGGTGCAGCGCGACGCGGGGCTCGATATCCCGAGCCGAGAGGCATGGGGTGGCGCGGGGGACCGCACTAGGCCGTCCTGCCCGGCCCGGGTGTGACCGGGCGCTTTGTCCTATGCCAGACCTATCCAGGCAGGACCTATGGCGCATTGAGGGTGCTAACCGGTCGGCCTAGACTAGGCAGAGTTACGGAGGCGGGGCGGACGAGCAACCGCGGTATTGGTTAGGGTTTCCCTGGCTACCTCTCTCCCGCGTGCCGTCCGTCACCGTCCGACTCGCACCGCCCCCGGCTTCCATGGTGGCGAAAGGAACAGGCATGACCGACATCGTCCGCGTCTTGATCGTCGAGCGCGAGCCCCTCTACCGGCGTGGGCTCGCCGGCTGCCTGTCCCTCGATAACGAGATCGACCTCGTCGGCAGCGCCTCCACGGCCGAGGACGGCTACCGCATGGCCGACGAGTCCTCGCCGGACGTGGTGATCGTCGGTACCACGATGCCGGACCTGCCGGGCCTGGCCCTGGCGACGGAGATGCGCCGGCGCTACCCGGCCCTGGCGACCGTGGTCGTCGCGGCGAGCGAGAGCGACGACGAGTTGTTCGCCGCGATCCGGGCCGGTGCTGCCGCCTACTGCGGCAAGGATGTCCCCGAGGCCGAACTGGTGACGCTGGTGAAGCGGGCCGCCACCGGCGAGTACGTGATCAACGAGCAGTTGCTGGAGAAGCCCTACGTGGCCGCCCGGGTCCTGGAGCAGTTCCGCAGCGCGACGATGAACGACCTGGCCCCGACCAGCGCCTTCGCGCCGCTGACGGATCGGGAGCTGGAGATCCTGAAGAAGGTCAGCGACGGGATGACGAACGCCGAGATCGGCTTCGCCCTCGGCATCAGCGCCCAGACCGTCAAGAACCACGTCACCTCGATCCTCCGCAAGTTGGCCGTCAACGACCGCACCCAGGCCGTCGTCACCGCCCTCCGTCGCGGCTGGCTCTCGATCGACGAGGAGCCCAGCAATGGCCACATGATGCCCGGCCTGACCTACAGCAGCAACGGCAGCGGCGAGGCCCGTCGCGTCAAGGGCTAACCGCCCGGGTCATCCTGGCGACCCAAGAACCGAATCGACGAAGCACCCCCACCGGGTCCCCGG
>JACCVE010000431.1 GCA_013698285.1 Chloroflexia bacterium
GTCCTACGGCGTCCACCACGACCGAGGCCCGGCCCAGCACGAGCAGTAGCCAAACGGCGGCGATCGCCCCGAGAACCAGCACGTCGGAGACGATCTCCCAGAAGGCGACCGCGCCCGTCTCTGCCACCGAGAGACCCAACGCCCGCTTGGTCAACGCCGCCCTCGCCGGCACGGCCAGGCCGATGGGGGCGGCGTAGTTGATCACCACCGAGGTCAGGAACGCCTCAGCCGCCCGGGCCGGTTCGGAGCGGCCATGGGTCAAGATCACCAGCAGGTGCCAGCGCGAGCTGAGGAGCGCCAGGCCCAGCAGGTAGAGGAGGAATCCGGCGGCCACCAGGAAAGGGTCGGCGGACCGGACGGCGGACCCGACGTCACCGAGGGCGCCCTGCCGCCAGAGCACCACCAGGCCGACCAGGGCGGCCGCCACGAAGAGCACGGGGACGGGTACCTTGGCGACGGCCCTGGCCGGGCCGGACCTCGACAGGCGACCGGGGAGGTGCGACTTACGGGACACTGGCCCCGCCACCGGCGGCGCCCCCGTATCAGGACGGCGGGACGGGTTCCCCGGTCGGGACTCGCTCAATCCGAGACGCGATAATCGGAATCGCCGATCCGCGTCCACGAGCCCGTCCCGAACATCCGCTCATCCAGACCCAGGGTGTCCCGGACGGGCGCCCGCAGCTCGGTCCGGGGCGCGTTCGACCCGTGCGCCAGCAACTCGCCGATCAGGCCCAGCCCGAAGAACTGGGCCCCGATCACCACCAGCAGGACCGCCAGCAGCAGCAGGGGCCGCTGCCCGATCGTGGTCCCGAAGATCACCTTCTCGGCCGACAGGTACAGGCCGATCACCACCCCGAGCGCCAGGGCGACCAGGCCCGGCAGGCCCAGGAGGTGCATCGGTCGTTGCCGGTACTGGGTCAGGAACGTCACCGTCAGCAGGTCCAGGAATCCCTTGACGAGGCGCGACCAGCCATATTTCGAGCGGCCCCAGGTGCGGGGATTGTGCTTGACCGGGACCTCGGCGATCGAGAACCCGTCGGCGGCGGCCAGAACCGGCGTGAACCGGTGCAGCTCGCCGTAGAGCCGCAGGGACCGGGTGACCTCCTGCCGGTAGGCCTTGAAGCCGCAGTTGAAGTCGTGCAGGGGAACGCCCGAGACGGCCCGGACGGTCCGGTTGAAGAACCGGCTGGGCAACGTCTTGCCCATCGGGTCCTGGCGACGCTGTTTCCATCCCGAGACGAGGTCGAACCCCTCGTCGATCTTGGCCAGGAAGTTGGGGATCTCGACCGGGTCGTCCTGGATGTCGCCGTCCATCGTGATGATCACGTCGCCCCGGGCCACGGCGAACCCGTTGGCCAGCCCCTCCGCCTTGCCGAAGTTGCGCCGGTGCCGGATGCCCCGGACGCGGTCGTCCTCGGCGTGCAGGGCCTCGACCACCGCCCAGGTCCCATCGGTCGACCCGTCGTCGATGACGATTACCTCGAACGGCAGCCCGAGCGGGGTCAGGGCCGCGACGAGCTGGCGGTACAGCTCGCGGAGGTTCCCCTCCTCGTTCTGGCAAGGGATCACCACGGAGAGGGTGCGGACGGCGGGGCCGGGCCGGATCGGCGTCACGGCCGGACCGCCGGTGGGGAGAGACCCATTCGCCGGGCGGTCGGAAACCTCCCGTGGGGGCGCGACCCGGCTGGGGACGACCGCCGCCCCGGTTGCTTGGACCTGCTCCACGGCGGTGTCCCCTCCGTCCACGGGTACGAGGTACTGTTGGCTCACCACCAGGCGGGGCTCATGCCCCGGCGGGGTTTCGTCTCCGCACTATAGCGGCGCGCGGTGGGCGGGCGCAATCATCGCGGCCCGGAGCGATGCTCCGGGCCGTGATGGGGTTGGTCGCCAGATCGGTTGGTCGCCGACCCCTACGGCGCGGGGGCCGGGACCGATGTCGACCGCAAGACCTGACAGCGGTCGGCGGGGTCACTTCCCCGGGCCGCGACGCAGAGCTGGGCGTAGTCCCTCCCCCACGCCAGGTCCATCGTCGTCGTGCCGGTGCCGGACGCATCGACGCGGAGGCCACCGGCCGGGACGAACTGACCCGAGTCGCGGAGGACCGCGTAGACATCGTAGTCCACGCCGTCGCCCTGGTCCTCGATGCCGGAGACGACCAGCAGCGAACCCTGGTCCGTCCCGGACGGGTTGATCACCCAGCCGAGGCCGTCGGCCACATCGCCAGTGGGCGAGACCGACGACCCGTCGCCACCGGTCGTCCCGCCGAGGGAGGAGAACCCGCCCTCGGTGAGTTGAGATCGTAGGTCGTTGATCTGGTCGGCCTGGGACTCGGCATTGTCACGCAGGATCATCGACCACATGCTCAGCAACCCGACGGCGACCACCAGGGTACCGGTGACGCCGGCCGAGATGGTCCGGCCACGCCGCGAGGGCCGTGCCGGCAACAATCCTCCGGCGGGTGCAAAGGCGGCGGCCATCGGCCGCGAGGCCGGGATGGTCGTGGTCAGCGCGGGGAGGAAGGGGGCCGGCGAGGACCAGGTCCGGGCTAGGGCGGGCCGGGGACCGGCGACCGGGGCGGTCCCCGTGGTCTGTGCCTGGGACTGGGCGATCCGGGCGAAGAGCGCCACCTTGACATCGGGGGGAGGCGTCGCGGACGGGGCGGTCAGGGCGAGCAGCGCGGTCGTCCGGCGCGACTCCTCGACATCCCGGGCGCACGCGTCACACGTCAGGACGTGATCCTCCAACCGGGCCGTCTCGTCCGGGTCCAGGGCGCCGAGGGCGTACCCGGCCACCAGGTCGTCGACGTGCCCTTCGCCGCTGGCCAACGTCGCCAGGCGGTACTGCTTGCGTCGCACGTGACCATGCCGCTGGCCCAGCCGAGCCATCGCGTTATCGTCGCTCACGCCAACCCCACCTCGTGACCTTCGAGCTGGTCACGTAACTTCTGGATGCCAAGTCGCATCCGCGTCTTGATCGTCCCGAGCGGTTCACCGAGCTGTTCGGCGATCTCGCGTTGCGTCAAGCCTCGAAAGTAGGCCATCTCGATCGCCACCCGCTGGTTCGGCGGGAGGGTGCCCAGCGCCCCGGCGATGGTGTCGCGCAGGGCCCCCAGCCAGACCTCGTCCTCGACGGAGAGACCCAAGTCCGGCACGGCGGCCAACACCGCCTCCGGGTCCTCGCTGTCGGCCCGCTGGGGCCGGCGGCGGCGCTTGCGGACCTCGTCGATCGCCATGTTGTGGGTGATGCTCAGCAGCCAGGTCACGAATGTTCCCCGGCTGGCCGAATACGCCCCGCCCTGCTGCCAAGCCCGGAAGAAGACCTCCTGCAAGAGTTCTTCAGCCAGCTGCGGATCGGCCACGATCCGCAATGCGAACGAGTACACGACGCGCGAGTACCGCTCGTACAACACCTCCAGCGCCCGCGCATCGCCACCGGCGGCACGACCGATCAGGTCGGCGTCCGCCATCTCGACGAGGTTCGGTTCACCCTCGGCTGCCATCGCCACCGACATTCAAGCCCTCTCGCCCACTCCCGGGCAATCGGTCCTTGCCACGGTGCCACTCTTGTATACGTCCGCCCGCCCGATCCGGTTTCACTTCACAGGTACGTGCGCCCCGTGCCGTCCCCCGCGCCCCGGTCGAAACAGCTCCGGTTCCCGGTGATGTCCTCACGGGTCCGAATACTCCGACCCCGGCAACCCCAGCACCACCCGCGCCTCGGCCACCGTCGCCAGCGATCCCGTGACGACCACCGGGCCATCTCCGGCACCGCCGGCCGTCGTACCCGGCCCCGGGGCGCCGGTCACGAACTGGAGAGCGTCCGTGATGGTCTCAGCCCGCGTCACCGGGACCGACCGGTCAGCGAACGCCGCCTCGATCACCGCCGGGTCCATCGCCCGGACCGAAGCCGACCGTGTCGCGACCACCCGACCCGCCCCGGGGGCCAGCGCCGCCGCGATCCCGGCCACGTCCTTGTCGTCCGCCATCCCGATCACCAGGGTCACCGGCGTGCCCGGGAACTCGTC
>JACCVE010000194.1 GCA_013698285.1 Chloroflexia bacterium
GTTTTGGGAAGGGGACGTGAGCACCACGCACACGAGACATCCACGCGCCCCCGCGTTCACCGCGGTGGCCGTCGTCCCGGCGCATGTTCCACGTTGCCGAGGAGATATCGATCCATGCACGACGCCCACTCACCGGAAGTCATGATCGCGACCGCGACGGGCCAATCGCCCGCGGAGGCCTGGCCGGCGCTGCCGACGCTGGCGGAGTGGGAGCCGACCAAGCAGACGCTGCACCGCTTCGCCCAGATCGTCGGCAAGATCCGCCTGACCAAGGAGCCGTTCCGCAACCACTGGTGGCACGTCCCGCTCTACGTCTCCCCGACCGGCTTGACCACCCGTCCGATGCCGACCGGCGACGGCCGCACGTTCGCGATCGACTTCGACCTCCACCGCCACGCCCTAGTCGTCACGGTCAGCGACCGCCGCGACGCCACCTTCCCCCTCCCCGGCCTCTCGGTGGCCGACTTCTACCGCCACCTGATGGCCGCCCTCGCCGACCTCGACATCCCGGTGCAGATCGTCGCGGTCCCGTTTGACCTGACCCCCGTGACGCCGTTCGCGGCCGACGATGACCACGCCAGCTACGACACCGGCGCCGTCGAGCGGTGGTGGCGGGCCTTGGTCTCGGTCGATCGCGTCTTCACCACCTTCAGCGGCCACTCCACCGCCAAGACCAGCCCGGTCCACCTGTTCTGGCACTCCTTCGACCTGGTGGTGACCCGCTTCTCCGGCCGCCCGGCGCCGGAGCGCGCGGGGGCCGACCCGATCACCCGGGAGGCCTATTCGCACGAGGTGGTCAGCTTCGGGTTCTGGGTCGGCGACGCGAACACGCCCGCGCCGTCCTTCTACGCCTACGCCTGGCCCGACCCGCCGGGCATCATCGATCACCCCCTGGCGCCCGCCGCCGCCAGGTGGGCCGACGCGCGGGGCAGCGCGATGGCCTTGCTCACCTATGCCGACCTCCGTGCCGAGCCCGACCCGGACGCGGCCCTGATGGCCTTCCTGGAGAGCGCCTATCTGGCCGGCGCCACCGCGGCGGACTGGGACATCGCCGCCCTCACCCCGGCTAACCACCCGACTCTGCCCTCCCGCTGACCCTTCCCCGACACTCTCGGGGGAGCGCGGATGATCGATCCGCCCCTTGTCCGGGAGTTGGGTCGTCGGGCCGCCGCCGTCCCCGCGCCCTGACCACGATCGGGTCTACAGCGCGGCCGCGACGGCGGCGGCCATCTCCGGCGATGAATCCGGCAAGATCGCCACTTCGCGGGCGCCGAGGAAGGTCGCCAGGTCGCGCAGGGCACCGGCGATCGCCACCGCCAGGACGGCCGAGGGCCGCACCCCGGGTTCCAGGTGCAGGGCCCGGATCGTCAGAATGCCCGCCTTGCGGTCCAGCGAGGGGTCGAGGCGGCCGACCAACCGGCCCCGGACCAGGATCGGCAGGGTGTAGTAGCCGTATTGTCGCTTCTCGGCCGGGGTGTACGACTCTAGGCGATAGTGGAAGCCGAACAGCGCCAGCGTCCGGGGCCGGAACCAGACCAGGTTATCGAACGGCGAGAGCAGGGTGGCCAGGGTCGGGCGGTCCCGCCCCGCCCGCAGCGCGTCGAGGTGGGCGACCTGCACCGTCGCCAGCCAGGCTGGCTCGGCGATGCCCTCGACCTGGGCCCGGAGGGCGATGCCCTCCTCGACCAGGGTCTCCAGGGCGATGGCCGCATCTTTGGCCGGGACATGAGCCCGCCCGCCCGTCCGGAAATAGTCGGCCGACCAGCGGGCGGTGGCGATGCCCAGGGCGCCGAGGGCGATCCGGGTGAAGGCCAGGTGCTGCTCGGCCAGGGGAGGAGGCGGTCCGGCCCACCGTTCCGGCAACAGGCGTTCGGTCAGCTCGTAGGTCCGCTGGAACCCCTCCCGCTTCAGGACCATCAGGTCGCCCCGGGTCCAGAGCGCGTCGAGCGCCCGGCGGTCGGGTTTGCCGCCCCACCAGTCCCAGGCGTCGGGGCGCGGTCCCGCCTCTCGGTCGAAGTCGGCCGACCGGACCGGCCCGCCCTCCCGGACTCGTCCCAAGACCCGGTCCAAGACCCCGGCATGGTCGTGCTGCCAGCCTGGCCGGGCGCCGTAGTCCTCCATCGTGCGCCGGAACAGGGGGAACATCCAGGTCGGGACCAGCGCCGCCGCGTGGGCCCAATACTCCATCAACTCGCCGTCCGGGTCGTGCAGCTCGGCGAGCAGGCGCGGGTCGTAGGGGCCGACCCGGCTCCAGACCACCGTCTCGTGGGAGCGGGAGATCACGTTGATGGTGTCGAGTTGGAGGCAGCCGATCCGGGCGATGACCTCGCGGATGCGGTCCTTGGTCACCGGGCCGCGTTGGCGGCGACCCAACCCGTGGGCGGCCACCGCGACCTGGCGGGCCTCGTCCAGGGTCAGCGAGACCTCCGCGCTGCCGGGGGGAGCGATGGCCGCGATGGTGGAGGATGGGCCGATCCTGGGTCGCGTCATGAGC
>JACCVE010000451.1 GCA_013698285.1 Chloroflexia bacterium
TGGGGGGCACCGGCCTCCCAGGCCTCGACCTGCTCGTAGGAATGAAACCCGTAGGTGGTATTCGCGTAGAGCGGTACGCCGAAGGCCCCGGTCGAGGGGTCCAGCGCCTCGCCGGCGTGGATGCAGCGGGTGTTCAGCCCGGCGGGCGGCTGGTCTGGCGCGGTCATGGGGATCGTCTCTCTGTCCTGTCGGGATCCGGTCGGGTGGAGGATTCGCCCGGCTCGCCGTCGCGGCACGGGCGTGGCGCCGCCTCGGGCGGGCTCGGGGCGACGATACCATGTCGTCGGGAGCGCGGGCGGCCCGTCGGTGTCTCGACGCGGGGACCGAGGGGGAGAGGCACACGGGCCGGAGGGAGCGAGTCGGGAACGCCGCCGCTCCCCGCGGTTGACCAACCCTTAACGCGTCGCGTGGCGACAGCCCGGGGCCGGGTATGGTTCACTAGCGGCATCGACCCTGGACACCTGGACGATTGCCCCACGGGAGGGCCACGACCGATGCGAGTTCACCGCCTCATGACCCACGCCGCGCTCGTCGCCCTGCTGGCGCTCGGCCTCCTCGGCGCCGTGCCCCGGACCGCGGGGGCGCGGGCCCAATCCGGGGAGACCTCGTATACCAACGAGGAGTATGGCTGGTCCCTGGAGTGGGACGGCGACGTTTGGGCGACCTTCACGCCCAACTCGGCCGCCAGCGACCTCGCCCTGAGGAACGTCGGTGCCACGGGCCGGAGCGCCCTCTACTTCGTCTCGACCGATGCCTGGGGGACGCCCGCCGACTGCGTCGATGGCCGCCAGGAAGAGATCGAGGCCGAGGCGGGGGTGGAAGACGTCGCCCGGGTCGAGGAGGCGCCGTCCGGGGACGATGCCGAGGCGGCGGGCGCCGTCTTCAGCCTGACCTATACCAACCCGAACCAGGCCGATGCCCAACCCGTCGAGCGGATCAACGACGTCACCTGCCTGAGCCTGGTCCCGGACGAGGCCGTGCTGTCGGTGACCCACATCACCGGCGCCGATGCCTACGCGGACGAGGCCGAGGCGGTCGATGACCTGGTCGCCGGGATCACCTTCGCCGAGGGCGAGGTCGCCGCGACCGAACCGGCGGACGACGAGGCGACGGAGACGCCGGAGGACGACGAGGCCACCGAGCCCGCCGGAGATAAGGCGACTGGAACGCCAGAGGGCGACGGGACGTCGGCGGACGAGGAGCCGTCCGCGGACGAGGCCACCGAGACGGCCGAGGCCGAGGAAGATGCCCCCGAGACGCCGGACAGCTCGGGCGACGTGCCCGACCCGGAGGAGGGCGTCGAGGGGAATACCTACACCAGCCCGACCTACGGCTTCACGCTGGAGTGGGACGAGGATATCTGGGAACTGGATCTCGAGAACCCGCGCGTGCCCGGGCGCGACACCCTCGTCCTGACCTCGGTGTCGTTCTCCGGCTACGTGTATGTGGAGGCGTACGAGGACTTCGACGGTGATCCGGCCGACTGCCTCGAAGGGTCGTCCGCCGAGATCACCGACGACGACATCGTCGATGACGTGGCGCCGTTTGAGGACGAGAACGGTGACCCGGTCGAGGGCGAGGAGGACGGAGTCGTCTTCGCCGCCTACACCTTGACCAGCGGCAATGACGAGGCGGCGGCCTACTTCGACTGCCAGACTCTGGTCGAAGGGGAAGCGGTCCTCGCCTTCAGCCTGCTCGCCGCGGTCGATGACGCCGAGGTCGCCTTCGACGCGCTGGCCGACCTGCGCGCCGCCCTCGACCTGAGCACCGTGGGTGAGACCGGCGGAGATGCGAGCGAGACGCCAGAGGGCGACGACGCGACCGCGACGCCGGAGGACGAGGAGACGGAAACCCCGGAGGCGGGCGACCTGGCCGGGGTCGATGGCGCAGCCTACGAGAGCCCCACCTTCGGCTACACCCTGGAGTGGGACGACGAGATCTGGACGGTCGAGTCGGCCACGTCGGAGGACGATTCCGACACCCTGGTCCTGGCCAGCGAGAACAGCGTGGTCACGATCGCTGCCTACGCGGGGTTCGACGGCGACGCGGCGGCGTGCGTGGAGGCCGTCGAGGACGAGATCACCGACCGGGACGGCGTCTCCGACGTGACGATCTTGGAAGACGACGACGGTGACCCGATCGCCGAGGGCGACGAGGAGTACAGCTACGTCTACTACGGCTACACCCTGGACGACGGGAACGACAGCGAGAACCTCTACGAGTACGTGGAGTGCTCGTCGTTTGGGGATGACGAGACGGTCCTCCAGATCTCGCAGGTCGCCCCGCTCCAGGGTTCGGAGCAGGAGTTGGACGATCTGGACGACCTGTTGGAGACCTTCGAGTTCGGCGACCAGGGCCCGGTCCTGTGGGCCGGTGATGTCCAGGCCGGATAGATCATCGCCGTTCGGGGCGGGACATTCGTCTGCGCCAGAGAGGGCCGCGAGACGCTTGCGGAACCGGGGTGCGTCCGCTAAGGTCGAGGGGTCAAACCAAGAATCCGTGAGACGGTGTGCCGGGTGTGGTGATCCCCGGAACGCTCTTCGCATGCCACGGGGCGCGCGAAACGATGCAGGTTCGAGGTCAGTGGCCCCGAACGGGTGCGGAAGGGGAGCAGTCGTGAGGACCCGGTGGTTCGGACGCCAGATGGCAACCCGCGGATTCGCGATCGTCGCGATGCTCGTGGCCTTCTCGGCCCCAGCCCGGCCGGCGCTGGCCGACCACGCGACGCGGGACGGGATGTTCGAGGAGCGGTACTACATCAGCGTCCAGTTCAACTACCAATTTGAATGGGACAGCCCGTGGGAAGCCGACCTCGACCGGGTCGAGGTCGTCGAGGGCGAGTACGACCGGGTCGTGATCGTCAATGGTGAGACCGGTGCCGAGATCGAGGTGGTCGGCGCGGCCGGGGCCGACCCCGCGGATGTGCTGGACTCGGTGGCCGAGGGCCGGGTGAGCGATTCCGGGGCCGAGGTCGTGGCGGAGGACGAGGGGACGGTCGACGATGTCGACTTCGTCTCCGCGACCGTCGCCTACGAGGGCGAGGACGGGGCGATCGAGGAGTACATCGAGTCTAGGGCCGCCACCGCGTCCGGGGAGACGGCCGCCACCGACGGCGCCATGACCTTCTTCGTCCGGGCGCCGGAGGGCGAGCTGGACGACACGCTGGCCGAGGTCCAGTCCGTGTTCCTCCGCGACATGGGGTTCCTCGGGCCGATGTTGCTCGGCGTGGCCGGAGCGGCGACCCAGTCCGGCGGGGACGACGAGGACGCGACCGCGACGGCCGAGGCGGGGGAGACGGCGGCGGCGGACGAGGACGACGGCGGGCGTGACGAGGATGACGAGACGGCCACCGCCGAGGCGGAAGAGACGGAGGCTGCCGAGGCGGAAGAGACGGAGGCCGCCGAGGACGAGGATCCCGGCGGGACCGCCGACGAGACCGGGGTCGACGGCGACGCCTACGAGAGCCCGACGTTCGGCTACACCCTGGAGTGGGACGAGGACCTCTGGACCGTCAACGAAGAGCGCACCGAGGTCGGGGACCGGGATGTCTTGACACTCGACTACGCCGATGGCGGGTTCCTCTTCATCGAGGGGTACGAGGACTACGACGGCGACCCGGCCGACTGCCTCGTGGGGTCGGCGGACGAGATCCTCGGCACTGATGAGGTCGAGGATGTCGAGCCGCTGGAAGACGACGGGGGAGATGTGATCGAGGGCGAGGACGGTGGCGTCGCGTTCGCCGCCTACTCCCTTCTGCTGGGTGAAGAGGACGCGATCGCCTATTTCGATTGCCGAACCTTGGTCGAGGACGAGGCCGTGCTGGCCTTCAGCCTGATCGTCGCCGGGGCGGCCGGGGAGGACGCCATCGCCGACCTGGCCGATCTCCAAGACACGCTGGAACTGGCTGACGAGGGCGGCTCGGTCAGCGACGACGACGCCACCCAGACCGCCGAGGCCGAGGACGGCTCGTCCGCCGGGGTGGAGACCTACGAGAGCGATGCCGGGTGGACGGTCGAGTTCGACACCGGGGTGTGGTCGCCCGTCGAGCCGTCGGATGAGCAGGAGTTCGAGCTTCGCCTGAACTCCACGGCCAGTACGGCCGACTTCACCGTCTTCGAGGACTTCGACGGCGACGCCGAAGCCTGCGTCGAAGATCGGGTGGCGCGGATCGGGAACGGCACCTTCGACGAGATCGACGAGGTCGAGGGTGTCACGGGCGACGCGGGCCAAGCGTCGGCGACCTACGAGCTGGCCTTCGAGGGCGACGACGGGCCGGTCGAACTCACCGTCTATGTCGAGTGCCGGACCGTGGTGGCCGGGGAGAGCGTGGTCGAGATCCTCTTCGCGAGCGAGCCGGACGACTTCGATGCCGAGCTGGAGGCGTTCGGGGACGTGCTCGACGCGATCGAGACCCCGGATGCCGGGGACGGTGGGCCGGTGTTGTCCGGGTCAGGGACCCGCCGTCAGGCCGCCTGACGAGGGGCCAGGCACGACGGCCAGGCGGGGGCACGGACGAGGGGCCAGGCATCGCGCCTGGCCCCTCGTCATGTCATCTCACCGTTCGACCGGGCGATCGACTGATCTCTTCCCCGTTCGGCCGGGACCGGGGCGCGCGATGTACCCCATGGCGAACGGCTCGGTCTCCCGCGCCGGGGACCTCCCCCGCTCGCCCGGACGATCACGACCGGGCGGGCTCAGTCAGCGTCGTCGTGGCTCGCCCGGCCGAAGGCGACGCCGCCGATGATCAGGACCAGGGTGCCGCCGATCATCAGCCACGAACCGACCGTGTCTTCCAGGCTCCGCTGGTCGGTGTAGGCCCGGCCCATGGCCCAGACCACCAGGCCGAAGACGGCCAGCACCGACCCCAGCGAGATCGCCCACAACGTCCAGGCCGCTGGTTCTCGTCCCATCTCCCCTACCCTCCCCGACCACTCGCGTCGTCTCGCCCGGGCCGAATCCTGACCGGTCACGTGGCACCTGGTCGCCGGTCTTCACTGGGGACAGGCTACCGGATATGGCCCGGCGCGTCGAGCGGCCCGGGATGCGGATCGGGCCGGCGGGAGACCAGGGCGGGCATCGGTGCCGGTCCGGTCCGGTCTGACGGGGGCACGCGGGCCGGATCTGGACCGGTTGAGTTGCCTCCCCTCCCCTCGTGCCGGGCCACGATGGGTCGGTCACGAGATCGGGCCGGGCGGGCGCCTGGCACGGCGGCTGCGTGGGCGTCGTCTCGACGGGGGTCGCCGGGAAGGCCCGGCCGGCATACTCTGACGACGATCGACAGCCCGCACGGGGCACGCGAGGGGACTCTCCATGACATCGGACGACCGGGGCGGCGACCAGCCGGCCAACCCGCCCCAGCACCAAGATCGCCAGCCGGGCCTGGAATCGGAGATGACCCCGCGCCCGCGGGCCGATGACCGGACGTACCGGGGGTCGGGCAAGTTGTCGGGCAAGGTGGCCCTGATCACCGGGGGCGACAGCGGGATCGGCCGGGCCGTCGCCATCTTCTTCGCCAGGGAAGGCGCCGACGTGGCCATTGCCTACCTGGACGAGCACGGGGACGCGGCCGAGGCGAAGCGCCTGGTCGAGGCCGAGGGCAGGCGGTGCGTCACGGTCGCCGGGGATGTCGGCGACGAGGCGTTCTGCCGGTCGGTGGTCGGCCGCGCCGTCTCCGAGCTGGGCCGCCTGGACATCCTGGTCAACAACGCCGCCGAGCAGCACCCCCAGGACAGCATCGAGGACATTACCGCCGAGCAGTTGGAGCGGACCTTCCGGACCAATATCTTCGGGATGTTCTTCATGACCAAGGCCGCCATGCCCCATCTGGGCCAGGGCAGCGCCATCGTCAACACCACTTCCGTGACGGCGTTTAAGGGCAGCCCGCAACTGCTGGACTACTCGGCAACCAAAGGCGCCATCGTGGCCTTCACCCGGTCGCTCTCCCAGGGGCTGGCCGAGAAGGGGATCCGGGTCAATAGCGTCGCGCCCGGGCCTGTCTGGACGCCGCTGATCCCGTCGACGTTCCCGGAGGACAAGGTCTCCCACTTCGGCGAGGACGTGCCGCTCGGCCGACCGGCCCAGCCGGAGGAGATCGCCCCTTGCTTCGTCTTCCTGGCCTCCGACGACAGTTCCTACATCACCGGCCAGACGCTGCACCCCAACGGCGGCACGGTAGTCGGCGGCTGAGGCAATGGGTAGCGTCGCGTCCCAGCTGATCCGCGGGCGAGATAGACGGAATGGGCCATCTCGCCCGGTGAAAAAACCGCAGTACTAGGGCTGCAGCAGTTGCTCGACGGTGACCAGGCCGAATCCGTCGTCCCGCAGGGCCCCGACGATGGCCGGGAGGGCCTCGAAGTCGGCGCTGCGCTGCCCGACGTGGAAGAGCAGGATGCCGCCTGGCTCGGCCCCACTGATGCAGTGCTGGGCGATCTCGGCGGCGGTCCACCCTTTCCACCCGAAGGAATCGACCGTCCACATGATCGTCTGGTGATAGCCGATCGCCGCCAGGTCGGCCAGTGACTGCGGTCCGTAGTCGCCGTAGGGCGGCCGGAAATAGGGCCGCATGTCGTAGCCACCGGTCAGGTCGGCGATGATCTGGTGGGTGCGCTCGACCTCGTCCACGCGCTCCCAGGTGGCGAGGGCCTCCGGTTCCCATGGCGTCGAGACGCCCGTGAAGGACCGGTGCGAGAAGGTGTGGTTGAAGATCTGGTGGCCGTCTCGGGCCATCCGGAGCACCAGGTCGGGGTTGGCCTCGGCCCATTGGCCAGTGATCCCGAAGCTGGCCAGGATGCCTTCCCCGCCCAGGTAGTCCAGGATCTCCTCGGTGTAGCCGCGGTCCTGCCCCGCGTCGAACGTCAGGGCGATCTCCCGCCGGCCGCTCGAACTCCGCTGGACCAGGACGCTCGCCCCGGTGGCCGGGTCCACGGGGGCGAGGGGGCGAGCGGTCGCCGCAGGGGCAACGGTGGTATCGCCCGCGCCGGCGCCGTCTACCCCGGCGACATCGACCACCGTGGCGGGAGGGCCGGCGACCGGGTTGGTGGTGGCCCGGTCGGGGCTGTCGGGCGGCAACGTGCCATTGTCGACCGGTTCGGGATAGGCATCGAAGTAGGCCGTGACGGCGTCGACGTAGGCAGAGATCACCGCTTCTTGGCCGGTGTCGGCGAGCAGGAACGACCGGTCGTCGGAGTTGGAGAGGAAGAGGGCCTCGACGATCGCCCCCGGCATGGTGCTGCCGACGAAGTTCCGTTCGGGGAAGTCGGGGCTGATCATCACGTAGTGGTCGAAGTCGCCCGGCTGGGGATCGGGGTTGGGGACGGTGCTGTCGTCGGAGGCGCTCCGGAACGTGGTCTCGAAGCCGGCAGCCGCGAAGCGCTCACCGAGCGCGGAGGTGGCGATCTCGGCGAAGGCCTCGCTCTGGTCGCTGTCGGGACGATCCGCGACCCACCATGCCTCGTAGCCCCGGAGGTCGGGGTCCACGGACCCATTGATGTGCATCGAGACGAGGAGGTCGGCACCGGCCTCGTTGCAGATCAGGACCCGGGCCTGCAGCTCGTCGAGCTGGTCGGGGAGATCGCCCTGTCCGAGGACGCCATCTCCGTCGAGATCGTCGCCGGTGATCCCGTCGTCGTTGACGTCGGTGAAGTCCTCGATGACCAACCGGTCCTCGCGTCGGGTCATGGTCACGTTGTACCCCAGCGTGCGGAGCCTGTCCTCCACCTCCAGGGCCATCGGCAGGAGAACCTCTTTCTCCATCGCCAGGACCTCGGTCTCGTCGGCGTTGAGGGGAGAATTGCCGAGATCGATGCCGCCGTGGCCGACATCGAGACAAACCGTCAACGACGGGTCCTCGACCGGGACGGAGGGGGATGCGGCGGCCGGATCGGTCGGCCCGACCACGGCCCGCGGGTCCTGGGTCGGAGGGACGAGGTCCACCGGCGGGGGGGCGATCCCGGCCAGTTCGTCCGGTCCGTCGCCCGCGATCAAGCCGCGCGCCCCGACGGAGACCAGGGCGAGGGCGAAGACCGTCGCGATGGCGAGGACGATGGTCGTGCCGACCATCGCCAGCCACTCCGCGGTGCCGGGGCGCGGCACGACCAGCCTCGGGGGCCTCCTCTGGGCGTCTATCACCGGGGACTACCACCACGTGTTTCGGGTCATCGGTGTCGATACGGGGCCACCCCAAGACCATAGCATAGGACCCGGCCGGTGGTCACGCGGGGAGAACTGGGCACCGGACCAGCCGGATCTTCGCCGCCATGCCCTATCCCCCGGTGGATGGTCCCGTCTGACGATCCTAACGCTGGAGTTCGTGGCCCAGTTTCGACGGGTCGAAATAGGCCCAGAACCTGGTGATCTTGCCGTCGGCCATCTCCAGGATGCTGACGCCGTCATAGTCGATCGGCTGGCCGCCGGGGCCCGTTCCCTTGGTCGTCCATTCCAGGGCAGCGTGGTCACCGGCGACGATGATGTTGTGGAAGTCGGAATGGACCTCGCCGAGGGTGCCGCGGTAGGTCGACCAGAAGTCGCGGGCCCCCGCCTTGCCGTCGAAGCGACGGGGCGAGACGACATTGCCGACCTGGCAATCGTCCGCATAGGTGTCGACGATGCTGTCCAGGTCGTTGGATTTCTCCAGCGCCCACAGGGCGTCGATGAAGCGGCGGGCGAGATCTTCAGACATGGGTCTCCCTCTCGAATGATCGTGGTCCGTCCCGGTGGTCCCGGGGTCGCCCCGAACGGGGCGAATGGGCCCGACGTGGCCCGGACCGGGCCGGTGTCCTGAACGGTGCCGGTGCAATCCACGTACCATAGGGGGACGAACACGGGGGTCGGTGTAGCAGCGGGGACGATCGGGTGGAGACACGAAGGCGGGGAGACGATCGGGAGCATGGCGAGTGTGGATGGTGACGCCCCGGCGATCGAGGTGCGGGACCTGGTCAAGACGTACGGTTCCGTCCGGGCGGTCAGGGGGATCAGCTTCACGGTCGGCCAGGGCGAGGTCTTTGGCCTGCTGGGTCACAACGGGGCGGGCAAGACGACGACGATCCGCGTCCTGACGGGTCGGGCGAAGCCGACTGCCGGGCAGGCCATCGTCCAGGGGTTCGACGTCACGGCCGACATGGACCGGATCAAACCGCTGATCAACCTGGTCTTCGAAGAGCAGAACCTCTACGAACGATTCTCGGGGCGGGAGAACCTGCGGATCTTCGCCCGGCTCTACGGCGTCCCGGCCGCCCGGGTCGATACCCTGCTGGAGCAGGTCGACTTGGTCGCGGTGGCGAGGCGGAAGGTCAAGACCTATTCGACCGGGATGCGCCAGCGCCTGCTGATCGCCCGGGCCCTGGTCAACCAGCCACGGGTGCTGTTCTTGGACGAGCCGACGCGGGGCCTGGACCCGGCATCGGCGCGGGACCTGCGGGAGATGATCGCCAGCCTCGGCGCGGCGGGGACGACCGTGTTCCTGACCACCCACGACATGGACGAGGCCGACCAGCTGTGTCACCGGGTCGCCTTCCTCAGCCAGGGCGAGATCGTGGCCCTCGACGCCCCGCGCGAGTTGAAGCTGCGCTTCGGCGAACGCCGGGCGACGGTGTTGCTGCGGGACCGGCATGAGCACGACATCCGGCTCGATGACCCGGCCGACGCGGCCCGGGTCTCGGCCTGGATGCGCGATGACCAGGTCCTGACGGTCCACTCCCGGGAGGGCAGCCTGGAGGACGTCTTCGTCGCCCTGGCGGGGCGGGGCCTGTGAGCCTGGCCCGACGCAGGGATCCCGCCGCGCCCCGCACCACCCGGGACCCGGCGGCATCGCGACCTGCCCCGGCCTTGGCCACCGCCCTGGCCACCGACCCCACCCCGATCACAGGAGCGCACCCGTGCATCGCCGGCTGATCACGACCATCTTCTTCAAGGACCTGCTCGACGCGATCCGGGATGCCCGGGTCCTGGTGGCGTTCGTGGTGCCGCTGGCCCTGGGGCTCTTCTACAACGTGTCATTTGATAACCAGGATCCAGGGCGCCCGTCGGTCCAGATCGCCTATTTCTCCGCCTCCCCCTCTGGCCTGCCGGACGCACTGCGGGAGGTGACGGGGGAAGGGGCCACGCTGACGTTCGTCGAGGCCGCGGACCCGGCGGCGGTGGAGCGGCAGGTGTCGGCCGAGGAGCAGGAGATCGGGCTGGTGGTGCTGGCCGGCTTCGACGCCGCGCTGCTGGCGGGCCAACGACCGACGCTGACGGTGATCGAGCCGGGTGAGCCGAACTTCGACGCGCGGTTGCTGACCCAGGCGGTCGGGCCGGCCCTGCGGACACTGAGCGGGCAGGTGTCCCCGGCCGTGGTGGAGGTGGAGTCCGCCGGCGTGGCGATCGCGGATTCGACCGACATCCTGGGACAGGTCGGATTTCAACGCTATAGCGTCTTGGCGTCGATGCTGTTCGTGATCGCGATGGTGACCGTGCTCGCGTTGCCGGTGATCCTGGCCGAGGAGACGGAGAAGCGGACCTACGAGGCGCTGGTCCTGATCGCGGCCCCGGCCGACGTCATCATCGCCAAGGCGCTGGTCGGCTTCGTCTATAGCCTGGTCGGGGCGGGGCTGCTGACGGTCCTGACGGGGTTGTACCCGGCGGACCCCGTCCTCTACGTCGCCGCGCTGCTGGCGCTCACGATCACCCTCACGGGATTCGGGTTGTTCTTCGGCGGCGTGTTCCGGAACGCGAACCAGATCAACACCTGGTCGGGCATCCTGCTGATCCCGATCATCGGGCCGGTGTTCTTCGTCGGCCTGCCCGCGCCGAACTGGGCCGATGCCCTGCTGCTGGTGCTGCCCGCGTCCCAGGCGATGCGCATCGCCCTGAACGCGCTCCAGGGGACGGCGCTCTTCGGCGGGGTCGCGGCCGGGTTCATGGTGATCATCGCCTGGGGCGTGGTCGCCTACGCCCTGTTGTCCTGGCAGATGCGGCGACGCTCGCGATAGGATGCGGTCCGGCTCCCGGTGATCACTGGCCAGGGATGTGCAACGTCGCGTCGGGTCTGACGCGCCGGGCGCTTCGTGAGCCGTCCCACCGGCCACTCCCCCACCCACGCCGACGATCGCCGGCACCGAACGCGGTACACTCGCGAGGTCCCGTCGCGTGACCTTCTAAGTCGAGAGGGGAGCCTTCCGTGACCGGCGGACCGGGGACCGATTGGCAGCCGTCCGACGATGTGGCGCTCGTTGCGGCGTGCCTGGACGGTGACGCGGCGGCGTGGGAGTGCCTGGTCGATCGGTACGGCCGGCTCGTCTACGCGATCTTGCGACGGGGCGGTCTGGCCGAAGCCGACGCGGACGATGCCTTCCAGAACGTGTTCCTGATCGCCTATCGCCACCTCGGCCAACTGCGGGAGCGGGAGCGGTTGTCGTCGTGGTTGATCACCACGGCGAAGCGCGAACTGTGGCGGGTGGGCAAGCGACGGGGTGATGCCGTCGAATTGGACGAGGCCACGGCGGACGAGCGCGTGGCGGTCGAGGACGACGTGGTCCGGTGGGACCGGGACCGGCTCGTCCGGGACGCGATGGGGCGGCTCGACCCCCGCTGTCAAGATCTCCTCACCAGCCTCTTCCTCGAGCCCGCCGAGCCCCGCTACCGGGAGATCGCGGCGCGGCTCGGGATCGCGGTCGGCAGCATCGGGCCGACGCGGGCCCGTTGCTTCCGAAAGCTGGAGGCGTTGCTGGTCGAGGTGGGGATCGACCGGGACACCTCGCCATAGCCCATGTCCGGCCGCGGGATGGGCCCGTCGGCCGGGCCAGCCAGGCTGCATGACCGGGCTACCGGTCGGCCGGCCCGTCCGGTGTATCACCCGGGGCCGGAGCGCTCTCTACTCTCAATGAATGGCGGAACGATCGCACGGAGCCCGACACGGAGGTTGGCGCGACCCATGGATCACGGACACCCAGTTGCCTACGACGCGTTGCTCGCGTTCGCGTGGGGGGAGACCACCGGGGCGGTGGCAGAACGCATCACGGATCACCTCGGCGGGTGTGCGGCCTGCCAGGCCACGGTTGATCGCGTCCGGCTCGTCCGCGAGACGCTGGCGGCGGAGGCCAGCCCACTGCCGATGCCCTCCGTCATGGACCGGGCCAAGGCGATCTTCCCGGTGCGGCCCCACCCCGCCGGCGCCACGCGGCTGCCGTCAGCGTGCGAGGCGATGAAGCGCGTCGCGGCGGCGTTGGCCTTCGACAGCCGGCGGGGGTTCGGATTGGCTGGCTTGCGGGCGGGCCCGGGCGACCAGGGCAACCACTACCAGATGGTCTTCGAGCACCCGCGGGCCAGCATCGACCTCGATATTGCCACTGGCCCGGCCGAGGCGACGGTGATGGGTCAGGTGTCCTTGGTCGACGGAGATGACCTGCCGGTCGAGGTCGTCATCTTCGGGGACGACGAGGCGGAGGTCGCCCGGACGATGACCGACGAGGGGGGCATGTTCACCGTCACCTTGGCCCCGGCCCAATACAGCGTGGACGTGGCCCTCCCGGGTGGCGAGGAATGGGTCCTGGCTTCGCCGGTCGTGATCGACCCGTGGACCCGTGAAGCCTGAGCCCCGTCCCCCGTGCTCGGACGCATGAGGATCGCCCGGTGATCGTGCCCCGATGAGTGCCCTGCCCGGACCCGGTGAAGGACGCGAGGCGGATGGCGCGAGCGGCGCCCTGGGCGCGCTGGCTGCCCTGCCGGTGTTCGGCCGGGCGGAGCACGTCCGCGCGCTCGCGATCCGGACCAACGGCGGTGACGTGACGGCCCTCCTGGGCGGCTTGGCCGGCGAGGTGGAACGGTTGACCGCCGCCGACATCGGCCAGGCACTGGCCACGAGTGAGTGGCTGTTGGCACTGGCCCTCGCCATGGAGAGCCCGATCGCGGCCGCTCACCTCGGCCGTGTCCGGGCCCAGGCGCTCGCCCACGGTGGCGACTTCGACGCCGCGCTGCGGCTCGGACGGGACACGACGGAACGGGCCGCGGCGGCTGGCCTGCCGGTGGAGGCGGCTCGGGCCCAACTCGTCACCATGCACGTGCTGGCCCGGATGGGCGAGTCGGACGCGGCCCTGGCGATGGGCGAGACGGCCCGGCAGGCGCTCCTGTCCGCCGGCCAGGTGGCCCTGGCGGCCCGCGCCGACGTGAACCTCGGCGCGGTCTACCGCCTCCGCGACGATCCCCGGGCGGCGCTCACCCATTACGACCGGGCCCGGGAGGCCCTCTCGACCGACCCGGTCAGCCGGGCCCAGCTCGATACGAACCGCGGCGTGGCCCTGATCGCACTCGACGCCTTCCGGGACGCCGAAGCGGCCTTCGCGTCGGCCGTGGAGATCTTTCGCCGCCACGACCTGCCATGGGCCCTGGCCGTGGCGGAAGGGAACCTCGCCTCCCTGGCCATGCGCCAGGGGCTCGCGGACCGGGCCTTGACCCACTTCGAACACGCCCTCGCCAACCTCAACCCGGATGATGCCCCGGCCGACTGGGCCCGGCTGCGGGCCGAGCAGGCCGAGGTGTTAGGCCAGCTCGGCGCGTTCGCCGAGGCTGCCAGGGTCTACGATCAGGTCCTCCTGACCTTGGAGCGACACGGCCTCGTGGCGGAGATGGCGGCGGCCCAGACGGGTCTAGGACGGGCCCTCCTCTACCTGGGACGGGCGGAGGAGGCCGATACCCTGCTGGCCAGCGCGGCCGGCCACTACGACGCCCTCGGCCTGGCCACCTCCCGCGCCAGGACCGACGTGATCCGGGCCGAGGCGCTGGTGACCAGGGGTGAGGACGACGAGGCGTTGGTCATCCTCTCGCGGGCCCTCGCCGCGTTCGCCCCCCTGTCGGCCGACGCGGCGGCGACTCTGGTCGGGCTGGCCCGTCTCCATGCCGGACGCGGGGACATCGGAGCCGCCCGGGAGGCGCTGGGGCGAGCTCGGCCGATCATCGACGCGCTGGACATCGGTCCGGCCCGGGTCGACCTGGCCCACGCGGAAGGGATCATCGCCCGGGCGGGCGGGGACCGTGACGCGGCCCACGCGTGGTTCGGGGAGGCGGTCGAGGCCGTCGAGCGGTCTCGCCAAACGATTCGGGCCGAGCGATTGCGGACGACGTTCCTCGCCGACCGGGCGACGATCTTCGACGATCTCCTGGGCGAGGCCCTGACCCGGCGCCCGGTCTCCCCGGGGGAGGTCTTCCGGGCGATCGAGGCCGCCAAGAGCCGGTCCCTGCTGGATGCCGTCGAGGTCGGACCGGGGGGTAGCCAACCCCCGGGAGGATTCGGCCCTTCGCCCGGAGCGCCGGGCTCCACCGTCCGGGGCGCGATCACCGACCTGAGTGAGGCGCTCACGCTCGCCCGGGCCGAACTGGCCTGGTGGTCTGGCCGGGTCGCCGCGCTCTCGGATCGTGCCGTGCCGGAGGTGATGGAGGCTCGTGCGGCCTTGCGACAACGCGAGGACGCCTATGACGATCTCCGGCAACGCTTCGCCAGCGTCGAGGCGAGTGACCCGACGGCGATGTCGCCCGTGACGCTGGCGGCGGCACAGGCCACCCTCCCCGCCGGCACGGCCCTCATCGACTATGCCACGCTCGGTGATGACCTGGTCGCGCTGGTCATCCGGCCGGACGGGGCCGAGGTGGTCCGGCAGGCGGGCGTCGTGCCCGCGCTCGGTGAACACCTCCGCCGGTTTCATTTCCAGATGGGTCGTGGTCTGGCGGCCGGGAAAATGCCGGTCACCCCCGCCCGCCGGGCTCGCCTGGACGCCGACGCGGCCCGGGAGCGGACCGCCCTCTGGGATATCTTGATCGAACCGCTCCGGGCGG
>JACCVE010000455.1 GCA_013698285.1 Chloroflexia bacterium
ATGCGGAGGGTCGCCACGGCGGGTCGGGCCCGTCGCTTTCCGGATGTCGGGCCAGGTCCACCTCTCCGCCCCGGAGAACGGTCGCGCTGACGAAGGTGCCGGAGCCGTGCCGCCCCGCGACGTAGCCCTCGGCCACAAGCCGGGCGTAGGCATCCTCGACCGTGAACCGGGCCACCCCGAGCCGGTCCGCCAGTTCCCGCCGCGAAGGCAGGCGCCCGCCCTGCGGCAGGCGGCCGTCGAGGATCGCGGCGCGGATACCGTCGTAGACCTGCTGGTACAGCGGCACCGCCAGCGCCCGGTCGATCGTCACGAGCAGATCCACCTCGGTTCCCCCTCCGGTTCGGCGGGCCGCCAGCGATGTCGCCCGACGTGCCGTGACCGCTATGCGCCTGGCTTACTCCGCCGGGACGACATCCCGACCGGTCGCCCGCGCCGTCGAGTGGCCTGGAAGATCGTTCACGAGATGGCCCTGGCGCAAAGCCACCCGGGCCGCTACCCTCGAATTCATGCTTGTGGTCACCGCGCCGCGGCGTCACTCGTGAGAGGGCGTTCCCATGGATAACGGTATGCCGGTGATCGTCCGCCCGATCACCGCCGGCGACTTCGATGTGGTCCAGACACTGCTGGCCGAACTCGGCCGCCCCGCGCCGGACCCCGCCACCGATGCGGTCGCGCGGGCGGTGTTCGCCCGGCACGTCGCCTCGCCGGGCACCTCCAGCCTGATCGCGGAGCGGGACGGGCGAGTGGCCGGCTTCCTGTCCCTCCACGTCCACGACCGGCTCAACCACGCCACCCCCGCCGCCTGGATCCCTGACCTGATCGTGACCGAGGCCGCCCACGGGACGGGCGTCGCCACCGCCCTGATGGACCGCGCCAAGGCGATCGCCCGGGAGCGGGGCTGCCACGCGCTGACGCTGGAATCGGGCTACCGGCGACTCCGCGCCCACCGATTCTACGGCCGGGAGGGCTTCACCGACGCCGGCAAGTACTTCACGCTGAGGATCGACCGGGCGCCCGACGACGAGGGCGGCTCGCCTGGACAATCACACCCGGAGGCGTCGTCATGAGTCACGCCGTCGAGACGGCAGCCCGACCGGCGCCGGCAAGCCAGGCGAGCCACCCGCCTGAGGCAGCGACCTTCATGGCCCCGTCTCCTCCCGGCGTCCGGGCCGGGTACCGGCACCACGACCGGCTCGTGACTCCCGGCGACGACATCACCGGACCCGGCGTCCATCCCCACCACCTGAAGTGGTACGACCTCCGTATCGTGGGGACCGGGGTTCCCGCGGAGATCGCCCGGGCGGCCCGTGACGCGGTCGGGCGGGAGATCGCGACGGGCTTGGCAGGGGGCGACGCGAGCGACGCCGGCGGCGAGACCCTCGGCCTGGTCGTCCTCCACGTCTCGGACCCGATCACCTACCTGATCATCGGCACCTGGCGCGGCAACCAGGAACTGTGGACCACGACGATGGTCCGGCCGACCGCCGGGGGTGCCTTCGGGGTGGTCTCGGCGGGCAGTCACGTCCCCGCCCTCTGCGTCTGGGAGATGGCGCCGGTCTGGCACGAGCGGCAAGCCTGGGTCCGTTACCTCCGCTCCCCCCGAGACGCCGCCGCCCGGGCGGCGTTCCTGGCCGACCGCCTCGACGGCCTCGTCTGAGGTCCGAGCGGTTCGATCCGACCGCGCCCACCGGCGAGCTGTCCGGCGAGGCATGCCACGTGACACCCGGGAGATCGCCGATGTCCGCGACCGCGATGCCCTCGACCCCCTCGGCGATGGAGACCACGCTCCGTCGCCAGCCGGACGACCTGCGCCGCTTGGACCGGGATGGCTGGGAGCAGGCCGGGGCGGCGGCGGCGATGCTCGCCCCGGCTCGTCGTGTCTTCCTGGTCGGGATCGGGACCAGTTACCACGCCGCGATGGTCGGCTCCTGGCTCTTCCGGGCGGCCGGCTTCGATGCCCGGGCGATTCTCTCCTCGGACCTCGCCCACTATCCCGGGCAATGGGGGATCGGGCCAGGCGATGCCGTGATCGTGATGGCCCACACCGGGGTCAAGACCGACTCCGGGACCGCCCTCCGCATCGCGGCCGGGGCCGGGGCGACCGTCCTCTCGGTGGGGAGCATGACGGCCGAACACCCCGGCTCCGGCCTGGTCCTGCGGACGGTGCCGCGCGAGACATCGGCGGCCTTCACGGCCTCCCACCTGGCGGCCATGTTCGTCCTGGCTCAGATCGCCGTCGTCGCCGGGGAGACCAGGGCGGAGAACGGGACGGTGGCGTTCCGCGACGCCCTGGCGACGCTACCCGGCCAAGTCGGGGAGGTGATCGACCGGATGCCGGAGATCGCGCCGGTCGCCGGGCTGGCCAACGGGCGGCGGGTCTATGCCACCGGGGCCGGGCCGAACGAGGCCACGGCCCTGGAACTGACGATCAAGGCCCGGGAGGCCGCCTATGGTTGGGTCGACGCGATGGCGCTGGAGCAATTCCTCCATGGCCCGGCCGTGGCGGTGAACCGAGACGACCTGGCGGTCGTGGTCCACGTCCCCGGCCCGGCCGCCGGGCGGACCTCGGCCGTGGCCGGCGTGCTGGCCGGGATGGGGGCGCGACTCTGGGTGGTCGGTCAGGCGGCCCCGGACGCGCCCGGGGCCGAGACCTTTGCCTTGCCCGGGTTGGACGGCATGCCAGAGTTCCTCACCCCGCTCCTGGCCGTGGTCCCGATGCAGATCCTGGCACTGCTCCTGGCGACCCAGCGCGGCACCGACCCGGACAGGTTTCGCCGGGACGACCCGGCCTACGCGGCGGCCTTCGGACGCCTGACGCTCTGAGAGCCAGCCCGGCGTGTGATCCGGGCGCCTGATCCCGGCACCTTGTCCCAGCCCTCGAAGGACCGCGGCCCCTCTCCTGCTGGCGCGGCACCGGTGCCCGTGCCCGAAAACGGCCGGTGGGCGGTGAGGCCACCGCCCCACCGCCCACCGTGGCGCTTCGTCCCCCATCCTCACTCCGGTGCTGGACCGTTCGGGCCCGGGTCACCGGGACGGAGGGGCACCCGATCCAGTCACCATGTTACCGGTGGGGTCGAGACTATGCGGTCGGTTCGTGCGGTCGCGACGGGGTCGCGGCCTCGCCGTCGTCCGAGGAGCCAAGGACGCCCCCCGTCTCCTCGGGCGGGCGGGACCCGTTCGCGGCCGTCCCCCGGTCGATCCCGTCAAGCGCCCGGCTGGCCGAGCGGATCGTGATCTGGCGGGCCCGGCTCGCCTCGGCGCGCGGCAGGAACAGGCGGAGGACGCCATTCTCGACGGTCGCGTCGGCGCGGCTGGAATCGACGTCGATCGGTAGCGACACCGAACGACGGAACTCGCCGTGCCCCAGCTCGTGGAGGTACCAGGTCGCCCCGGTACCATCCTCGGAGGCGGCGGCGTTGGGGAGTTGGCCCCCGATGGTCACCGTATTCTGGTTGACCGTGATTTCGATGTCCTCGGGCCCCAGCCCCGGGATGGCGGCGATGATGATCACCGCCTCGTCGGTCGCGTAGACATCGAGCGGCAGCGCCGCCCGACCGTTCGCGCCGACCCCGTTCCCGGCAACCAGGCCGCGGAACGGCCCCCCGGTAAAGGTGTCCGCGACCAGGCGATCCATCGCCTCCCTCAGGCTGACGAACTCGTCCCCGAACGACCCACCATAGTTGCGATTCACCATCGTCATGTCCCTTTCTACCGGGACCCCGCGCCCCACACTTCACTCGCCCTATGATATCACTACTCTGTTGTTCGATCAATCAACCTGAGTCGCCTCGTGCAGGATTGACACCCTCTATGACCGTGGTGACGGGTCGGCCCGCACCGGCGCGTGATCCGGGTGAAACGGATCGGTTTTGGCACCTCGCGGCCGGGGAACTCGACGCCCGACGCCCGGCGGGTCCCGCCAAGTCCGTCCCGCCCGGACCTCATGGCGAATCGATCGGCCTGGTCTCGGTCCAACCGGAGCGGGAATCCTTCAGTGGCCGGGAGCGCGCCCAGGTCCATATCGTCCCGGTGGCCGGGGGCGCCGACGGGCGCGGCATCGGCCGGGCCCTGATGGGGAGGGCGGAGGCGCGGGCTCGCGGCTACGCCGAGGTCGCCCTCGACATCTTTGCCAATAGTGACCGTGCCTGGGCCGTCTCTGAGCGGGCCAGATTCCGCCTCGGCTGATCTCCACTCGTCAGGCACCTCGAACCCTGGATGGCAACGGCCGGAGGGACCCACGGCGGAGACATCCACCGGATGACCAGGCGACCAGCCTGGGCTCCGATCCCGGGTCGTTCCCGCGAAGGCGCCGCCCCCAATGCGGAGAGCCGCGGTTTGGGACGCCGTTCGCATGCCGCGGGGTGGGAGTCCGGCATGCCAGTGACGTGATGAGAGCACGCGCTGCCCGGGCGGCGATGTCCGACGAACCGGGTGGCAAGTCTCAAGTCGTCCGGGCGCGGGGAGGCTCATCACCCCGCCCGGTGGTGACCGGCCGTCGCCCGCCCTGGTCCCCGGCGGCCTGGCAGGTGGCGCAGGTGCCAAAGATGGCCAGGTGCTCGATGTCGGCAGCGAAGCCATGGTGCCTGGCGACCGCGTCCCGGAGCGGCGCGACGAGAACGTCGTCGAGTTCCGCCTGGCCGCCGCACCGGTGGCAGACGAGGTGATGGTGACGGCGGGTTTCCAGCAACTCGAAGTGGCGGACCCCGTGACCGAGGTCCGTCTCGGAGACGATGCCGTTCTGGCGGAAGGTCTCCAGGGTCCGGTAGACCGTGGACCGGCTGATCTCCGGAGCCCGCCGGGCGACGCGGCCGAAGACCTCCTCGGCCGTCAGGTGGGCACCCGGCGTGAAGGCGTCGAGGATCATGATCCGGGGCAATGTCACCCGCTGCCCCGCCTGCCGCAACCTGGTCGCGATCGCCCCGTGCCGATCTTTGGCAGGCGATGACGAGTCGTCCGGCATGGCATCGTCCTCCCATCCCAAAGTGACCATCTCCGCCCCGATCTCGTGCCCGGCGCTACGCGCGGGCGACCCCGGGCGTATCCGGCGCACCGACCAGCGATTGACCGGGCTATGCCAGACTCGTACCATCGGAACCTTCGCAGATGCGAACCGTCGCAACAACTCGCCGGATGAGATGGGACCTCCAGTGGGTGACCACGGACTCCGGGGACGTTCACCGGCGGCGCGAGTCAGGAGCAAGACCCGATGCACGGCACCCGGAGACGCCCCGAGCGGGACATCGGTATCCTCTCCCCGTCGCTCGCCGCCCGCTCGCTCGCCTGGCTGGCGTGGGCCCTGGTCGTCCTGACGATCGTCCCCGGCGGGGGGACGGCCCGGGCCCAGGCGACCCCGCCACCGGCGACGCCCGCGGTGGCCCCGGCCTCCTCCCTCGGCTGGGAGGACGACTTCGAGACCGAGGATGGCACCCTCAACGTGGCTACCACCGTCGCCCCGATCAGCTCGATCGTCCGCAATGTCGGCGGGACGCTGGTCGATGTCCACGGCGTCGTGCCGGACGGCACCAACTCCCACACCTTCGAGCCCGCACCGTCCGACGCGGCCCTGCTATCGCGGGCGGACCTGGTGATCGTCAACGGGCTGGCCCTGGAAGAGCCGACGATCGCCCTGGCCGAGGCCAACCTCCGCGAGGGCGCGGCGATCTACCGCCTCGGCGAGGGGACGATCAGCCCGGGGGAATGGGCCTTCGACTTCTCCTTCCCCGCGGATGAGGGCGACCCGAACCCCCACCTGTGGACCAGCGTCCCCTTCGCCCTGCACTATGCCGAACTGGTGGCGGGCTGGCTCTCGGGACGCGACCCCGCCAACGCCGCCGCCTACGCCGCCAACCTCGACGCCTTCCGGCTCCGGCTCCAGGCCCTCGACGCCGGGATCCGGGCCGCGATCGGGACGGTCCCCGAGGCCAATCGAAAGCTGCTCACCTACCACGATTCCTGGGCCTACTTTGCCCGGGAATACGGGATCGCGGTGGTCGGTGCGGTGCAACCCTCAGACTTCTCCGAACCCTCCGCCCGCGAGGTGGCCGACCTGATCGAGCAGATCCGGACCGAGTCCGTCCCGGCGGTGTTCGGCTCGGAGGTCTTCCCCAGCCCCGTCCTAGAGCAGATCGCGGCGGAAGCCGGCGCAAACTACGTCGATGGCCTGCGAGACGATGCCCCGCCCGGCGAGCCGTTCTCCCCCGACCACACCTACGTCGGGATGATGCTCACCAATATGGCCCTGATGGTCCCGGCGCTCGGCGGCGACGCCGCCGCGCTGGCGACGGTCCCGGCATGGGATACCTATGTCGTTTGACGAGCGATCGTACGGGATGTCGGACGGCATGACCGGCGGTCCGGCGGCGATCTCGCTGCGCGACCTCGATGCGGGCTATGGTCGCTCCTTGGTGGTGCGGGACGCCCACTTGACCATCCCGACGGGGGCCTTCGCCGCCGTGATCGGCCCCAGCGGGGCGGGCAAGACGACCCTGCTCAAGGCCATCGTCGGGCAGGTCCCGCACCAGCACGGCGAGGTCGAGGTCTTCGGCCAGCGCGTCAGACCGGGCCGGCCACCGCATGGCGTGGGATATGTCGCGCAGGTCGAGGGCATCGACTGGTCCTTCCCCATGTCCGTCGCCGACGTCGTCATGCTCGGCCGCGTCGGCCGCATCGGCCGACGCCCCTGGCCCAGCCGCGCCGACCGCCGCGCCGTCGCCGTCACCCTGGACCGCCTCGGCATCGGCCACCTGGCCGGGCGGCACATCCGCGACCTCTCCGGCGGGCAGCAGAACCGGACCTTCCTGGCCCGGGCCCTCGTCGGCAACCCGCGCCTGCTGCTGCTCGACGAACCGACCGCCAACCTCGACCCCCGCACCCGCGACGACCTGCTGCGGGCCCTAGTCGACCTGAACCGGACCGGGGTCACCGTCGTGATGACCACCCACGAGGTCAACGCCGTCGCCTGCCGCGCCCCGCTGGTGGTCTGCGTCAACGGTGGCATCGTCGCCGCCGGGCACCCCGCGGCGACATTGACCGAACCGGTCCTGGCGGCCACCTTCGAGGCACCGATGCGCGTCCTCCACGACCCGGTCACCGGCGAGCGGGTCATCTCCGACGCGGCCGGACACTGGGACGCCGCCTGGCGCGCCGATCGCGAGCCCGCGTTCCCGGTCCCGTCTCGCGGGACCGCGGGCACGGGGTACCCCGACACCGGTGACGGCCCGTTCGCCCCGAACGATCACTACCCGGCGATCGATCCCGCCTGGCACGTCACCGATGGGTCACGGGAGACGGTGGCACGGTGATCGACGCCCTGCGCGAACCGCTCGCCTTCGCCTTCTTCCTCCACGCCCTGGTCGCGGCCACCATGGTCGGGGGCCTCTGCGGCCTGATGGGCGTGTTCATCGTGTTGCGCCGGATGAGCTACATCGGCCACGGCCTGTCGCACTCGGTCTTCGGCGGCGCGGTCGTCAGCGCGGTCTTCAGTTTCAATTTCTATCTGGGGGCCGGGCTGTGGGGGTTCCTCTCGGCCCTGCTGATCGAGGCCACCGCCCGCCGCCGCAACATCGGTGCGGACGCCGCGATCGGGATCATCAGCACGGCCTCGTTCGCCCTCGGCGTGGCGATCATCAGCCGGTCCGGCAGCTTCGGCCAGGACTTCGAGGCCGCCCTGTTCGGCAACATCCTCGGCGTCACCGTCGCCGACCTGGTCGTGATCGGGGGGGTGGCGACCGTCGTCGTGGTCGCCACCGGCCTCGCCTGGCCGCACCTCGTCTTCACCACCTTCGACCCGGAGATCGCCCCGATCTACGGCGTGCCGGCGCGCTGGATCGACACCGGCTTCGCGCTGGCCCTGGCGGCGACGATCGTGGTGGCGATGAACGTGGTCGGGGTGACGCTGCTGGCGGCCGCGATCGTGATCCCCCCGGCCACGGCCCGCCTCCTGACCGACCGGTTCGGCCGGATGGCCCTGCTCTCGACGCTGCTCGGGGCCGGGACCGGCTTCACCGGGATGTACGCCAGCTATTTCTTCGACGTCGCCTCCGGCGCCGCGATCGTCCTGCTCGCGACGGCTCTCTTCATCCTGGCCTACGCCGTCACCGGCCTCCTCCGCCTCCTGCCCCACCGCCCCGGCCCTGGCGGGGATCGGCCAAAGCGGGACGCCGATGCGGCCCCTCGTGACCAGCGGGGACGACGGCATCGGTCGGGCATGAGCCGTATCACCCGCCGGCCGGTGATGACCTGTCTCACCTCAGCGACCGCGACATCTTCGCACTCTGGGTGGCGGCGATGGAGGCGTTGCGCCGTCGCGGCATCCTGCGCTCCGACAACACGCCGACCGGTGACTACGCCGAATGGTTGGTCGCGAGATCGCTCGGGTTGACCCTGGAGAACAATTCGACATCAGGGTATGACGCGACGAACCCAGACGGCACGAGATACCAGATCAAGGCTCGACGGCTCGTGACGCCGAAGACGAGCCGGCAACTGAGCCCTCTACGCAGACTGGACCAGGATCCGTTCGATTACCTGATCGTGGTCCTTTTCGGCCCCGGGTTCGAGGTGCACGAATGCTGGCAGATACCCATCGAGGTGGTCCGCGCCCATGCCGTGTACCGTGAGCATGTGAACGGGCATATCCTCCACGCCAGGGGAGCCGTCCTCGCCGACGATAGGTCCACCCGAATCAGATCACTCGAATCGGCCAATCAAGACGTTGACTGAGCGGGTCCAGCGTGCCGGAGCCGGCCAGCGTGTCACCTGATCCCGGTGGACGAGGTCTGGTATCAGCCGGCGCTCGCGCCGCCGCGCCGGCCCGACCCGCGAGACCGGGTTGACGTGACGCTCGGACTCAGGCGGTCACCCCATGTCCGGGGACATCGACCGGGGGATCGATCAGGATATCGAAGGGGCCAAAGACCCCTGCCGTGCGGAAGGTCGTGGCGTGGCCGGACGGGCAGCCCCACAACTGGCGCCGCACCCGGCCACCGGCCTCGTCCCGGCCGGAGCGCATCCCGATGATCGCCAGCCGCCGGGCGCAGACCGGACAGGTGGGCGGACGGTCATCTTCCGGCGCCGCATGATCACGCGGCGCGGGTGGCGCGGGATGGTCCATCTTTGACTGGGCGACAACGATGATGCGCGGCACGGGGACGATCTCCACCATGAGGATGTCTCGGCGCTGCCACCAGCGTCGATCGAGAGAATCCGTCCTGGCCGCGACGACCGGGAAGTCGAGGCGGTCGAGGGCACCTTCACTATCCGGCGTGGCGGCGACCAGTGCAACACGCCCGCCCCTGCCCTTGGTCCCGACTCGAATCGGGACGTCCCTCGACGGGGCGGACTTCCCGGCCCAGCCGCGATGCCGGACCCGCCGCGAAGGGATCGTCGCATGGGTGGTGCCAAATAGTCAGGGGGAGGACGGTCGTGAACCGATCGGCCGGACATGACGAGCTGGCCGATCTCCCGCCGTCCGGCGATGCGCGCCGCGCCGTTCGCGGGGAGCCGGACCGGGTGCCATCGCGAGACGTTAAACACGTGGACGGGCCGGGCGAACACGTCTCCGGGCACCGGCATCGTTCCAGGCCATCGCCGGACGGTCGAGCGCATCGGGGCCCGCGGCGATCACGACCATGACGGGTGAAGACGGGGGCTGGAGATCGGGTGGCGTCCCGCAACATCGAGGGCCGGGACCCACCAGTCCCAGCGTCGAACGCCGTGACCGATCCGGCTCGGAGACCAGCGCGACCCGTACCGGGGTGACCGGGAGCATGACCGGGGGTCAGCGGGTGGCGCCGGCCTCGATCAGCAACTCGCGGACCTGGCGGGGAATCAGCCCCTTCATCGGCCGGCCGATGGCCCGCTCGACATCCGCCTTCTCCAGGTAGCCCTGTCCGCGGGCCCAGGCCCAGAACGCGGTGTGGGAGTAGTCGGCCATGTCGATGTCCGCGGCCGGTTCGGCGGCCGGAGCTACCTCGCGC
>JACCVE010000460.1 GCA_013698285.1 Chloroflexia bacterium
CCCTGGGGTTGCCGGGCACCTCCCCCGCCCTAGGGTTGCCGGGGGCGTCCCCCGGGGCACGCGGTGAGGCCGGCGACGCCACCCCGGCATCACGCTGGTTCGAGTCCGGGGTGAGACGAGGTGTGACGGCGTCCGTGCCCGCCGTCCCGGCCGCTCGCGCCCGCCTGGCCGAGGAGAGATCAACGGCTTCCACCTCACGGGTGGCCTCCGGCGCTGACGCGAGTGATCCGGGAGCCGGGGTATAGGCCGAGAGCAGCGCCCCACAGGTGGCGCAGGAGATCGCGCCGGGCGACGTCATGGCTCCACACCGGCCGCAGGTCGTCGCCATGCTCGACCCCATCTCCCAGGCCCGGGCCGACCCGGGTGCCCGCGCTGCCTCGCACCGGCCCGGTCGCCGGGCGGGCGATGGTGCCGCACGTCGCCGGTACGTTTCGTACCCCGATCGGAAACGCTCGAGCGCACGGGGAGGACATGGAACCCGTGCCCGTTTCCCACGGGACCAGTCTAGCGCCGCCCGGCATCGCGTCAAGCGCGACGACGCGGCTATGGTATAGGTATGACCACGGGGTTCGGCGCCCCGCGCCACCACCGAACGCGCCCCCGGCAGTTCGGTGCCCGATCACCCGCTCTCGACCCCCGGAGGCGACCGACCGCGTGTCCGCTCCGCTCGGCCCCAAGGCCACCGACCGATCATCCGGCCCCATCGGCCCATCCGAGATGCCCGGGTCTGCCGGGGACGCCGGGCGCGGGTCCCTGATCTACTGTGGCCTCTGTGGCGCGCTGAACCCCGCCACGAATCACTATTGCGCGGCCTGCGGCACGACCCTCGTCGATGCCTTCCACGCCTCGGAGGGGCTGCGCGTCTTCGAGCGGCCCGATTCGGCCGCCCGCTTGATCGAGATCGTGCCCTCGGGCAACGAATTGGAGATCGTCGAGGACCCGGACGCCCCGGCCGACTTCGTCCGGATCCGGTTGGCCCATGGTCGCCTCGGCTATATCCGGCTGCAGGAGGTCGAATCACTCGCCGCGGGGGTCGCCGCGCCCGGCGCGGCGCGGGGCATCCCCGACATCAATACCAACGCCCGGGGCTGCATCACCCAGTCCTCGGCCCTCGGCGCCCTGGCCCTGCTGGTCGCCACGTCCACCCTCGGCGCGGCCCTGCTGGTCCTGACGGATTCGCCCGACGTCGGCATCCTGGCGGGGCTCTTCTGCGTGGTCGCCGCGCCCCTGCTCCTGCTCACGGTCGGCCTCTACGTCTTCGCCCGGGGCCGGGACGAACGCCTGGCGGAGGACGAGGAGGAGGACGCCCTCGCCGGGCTCGACCAGTCCGAGCCGACCGGGGACACCCCGCACAGACCGGCCACCGACGCCGTCACCCGGGCCTGACCCGGCGGGCTGACGCCACCGGATCACCCCTCGTCCCTAGCTCCCCGTCGCGTGTTCGGCGTTCCAGATCTGGCGCTGGATCTGGAGGTGGCCGAGGTGGGTCGCGGTGTGGTCGATCGCGTGGATCAGGCAATCGGCGACGGTCCAGTCATCGGGTGTGTCGGCCGCACCGGAGGTGGGCGAGAACCCGCGGTCCAACGCCGGGACGCGCGTCAGGTCGGCTTCGGTCAGCACTCCCAGCACCTCACCCACCGCCGAGAGCCACCTGTCCGCCCGGTCCCGGAGGTGAGCAGCCGTGGTCTGAGTGCGGAACTCCGCGTCCCGGTCTCGCCCCAGGTCGTGCCCTCCGACCGCCTCCAGCGTCCAGTACTCACCCGCGCCGAGGAGATGGGTCAGCAAGGCGGCGAACGTGTTGATGTCTTCCAGGCCGGCGGCGGGACGCCAGGTATTCAAGTCGTCCCCCGGCACTCCGTCGATCTGCCGGAGCGCGTCGCCGACCAGCCCGGCCAGCGACGCCTCGATGGCCCGCGCGATCGGGATCATCGCTCAGCCCCCCCGGAGCCGGTCGGAAGCCAGCCGCGCTCGGCCCCGATCGTGGCCGGGGCGCCATGGCCGGGGTAGACGACGGTGGCGTCGGGGAGGGCCGCCAGGCGGGCCAGGCTCCGGTCCATCGCCACCTGGTCGGAGCCTGGGATATCGGTCCGGCCGTGACCGCCCGGGAACAGGACATCGCCCCCGAGGACGACGCCCTCGCTGGGATCGTGGAGGACGATGTGACCGGGGTCATGGCCGGGCAGGTGGAGGACAGCGAAGGTGTGCCCGCCGACGGTCACCGTGTCGCCCTCGTCCAGTCGCTCCTCGGGGCTCCAGGGTTCCACCGCCACCGGGAGGTCAGCGGCCGGCCGTTCGACCCGGTCGAGGACCAGGGGATGGATGGCGACCGGGACGGCCAGTTCCCGGGCCAGGGCGGCGAGCCCGGCGATGTGGGCCCAATGCCCGTGCGTCACGACGATCCGCTCGACCCGGTAGTCACCGTCCCGGATGGCTGGCCCGACCATCGCCGCGATCCCCTCCGGGGCATCGATCACGATGGCCGCCCCCATCGCGTCGTCGATCACCAGATACGCGTTGGTCTCCAGCGACCCGGCGGGGAACGTCTCGATCTTCAGGGGCATGGTCTCTCCAGTCGTCATCGCTCGCCCGCCGCCCGTCAGGACTCGTGTCATCGTCAGGTTTGACGACCGCTCGGGCACCCCGGGGCGGCATCGTCAGGGGGCATTTTGACCGTCACGTCGTCGAAGCCGAAACAGACGGTCGCGGCACGGTCGCGTGCATCCCGGCATCGATATTGCGCGGCGAGATCGACCGGGACGCCCCGGAGCCATTGCACCTGTACGCCAGTGGTGACCCCGTATCCTGGCTGCTTGGCCGTGTCTATGCCCGGAAGACCTGTGACTGTCCTCATCGTCGACGACGAACAGTATATCGTGGACCTCCTGGCGGAATTACTCGAAGAGGAGGGCTACGCGGTCCGTCGCGCCTACGATGGCCTGGCCGCCTTGGAATCGGTCACCAGTAACCCGCCCGACCTCATCCTCTCGGACGTGATGATGCCGAAGATGGATGGCCTCGCCCTTGTCAACCGGTTACGGGAACGGGGCTTCTCGATTCCCGTGGTCCTGATGAGCGCCGCCGTCACCCCGCGTACCCACGACACCACGTTCATCCCCAAGCCATTCGACATCGACCACATGTTGGGCGTCATCGCCGGGGCAACCACGAAGGCGAATTCCTGATCCTCTCTATCCCCCATGCCGAATCGACGACCTGAGAGGGCCGCTCCCGGACACCTGCCCGGAGCGGCCCCGTCGTCATGGCCAGGTGGCCGGTGAGGTCAGGCCGGGACGGTGGACCGTTCGGCCTCGACCTCGGCCAGGACCTCGGCCGGGGGGTCGGTGGCCGGTGACCCGTCACCCGGCTCTGCCGGGGCCGTCTCAGTGGGCTTTTCCGGTTCCGGCACCACGGCCAGAGGGTCACGCCCGCAGGCCCAGGCCCGGCCGCCGGGATCGTCGGGGTCGACCATGACACCGAGGCGGGCCAGCAAGTCGGCACACCAGCGAGCCTGCCAGGGGCGGGGATCGACCGGCTTGCCGGGAGCGTGGGAATCGGACCCGCAGGAGACCAGCATGCCCCTGTCGGCAGCCAGACCCCGGTAGAGAGCGGTCTGCTCGTCGGTGTAGGAGCGGTAGTGCCCCTCCAGGCCGTCGAGGGGGATCGTCTCCAGCATCCGGTCCAGGTCGGCAGCCGTCATCACCCCGACCGAATCGCTCCGGCCCGGGTGGGCGACGACGCAGACCCCGCCCGCCAGGTGGGCCGCCTCGACCACCCGTTCCAACGGCTGGTCGGCGCTGAACCCGCCCCCGAGCGAGACCAGAGTCTCGGCCGCCTCCTTGAGGTCC
>JACCVE010000461.1 GCA_013698285.1 Chloroflexia bacterium
GTCAAGCTCCTCGTCAATGTCTTCGGGCTGGGACTCGCGACGCTTTCAGCTGGCTGGGTCTTTTCGCTCGTGAATTCGTCCGCACCATTCTCCTTGTCTAGCGTCCAAACGATCGCCGGGATCTTCCTTGCGACCGTGACGTATGCCATGATCAATACATGGGTCTTGGCACTGGTCGTGAGCACAGTACTTGGGGCCAGCCCCATCAGGCTCTGGTGGGCCAATCGCCAACCGCTCGCGATCGAACTCGTCACCATCCCCACCATTGGAAGCGTCATCCCCGTCCTCTACGCCCAGCACCCATTCGCCCCCGTGCTCCTGTTCGTGCCCCTGCTCGGGCCATTCTTCGCCTTCCGTGCCCTGCGGCAGGTGGAAGAAGAGACGCGGAAGAGCATGGAGAGCCTCGCGGACGCGTTGGAACAACGCGACCCCTACACTTCCCAGCACTCCATCCGGGTCACCGCCCACACGACCGCGATTCTTGACCAGATGCCCGAGATCCCGTTCGAGGTCCGCTCGTGCATCATCGCCGCCGCCCGGGTCCACGATGTCGGCAAGGTCGGGACGCGGGACGGCTCGCTCTTCAAGCCCGGCCGGCTGACCGATGCGGAGTTCTTGGACATCCAGCGCCACCCCGTCATCGGCAGTGACATCGTCGGCCAGCTCGCCATCTACCAGGATGAGGCGACGCTGATCCGCCACCACCACGAGCGCTGGGATGGGACCGGATACCCTGACAGACTCGCGGGTGATGCCATCCCGCTCGGTGCCAGGGTGATCGCGGTCGCCGACGCGTTCGATGCCATGACCTCCGACCGGGCCTACCGTCCCGCGCTGGGCTTCGAGACCGCCCTCGAAATCCTACGCGGTGAGGCGGGGGCGCAGTTTGACCCCGACATCGTCAGGGCATTCGAGCGGGCCATCGCTCCCGCGGTCACGGCGACATCCTCCCGCCACGTTCGCCAAGTGGCCCCTTCCCTCATCACCAACGGCTAGCCTCGACCGGAGCCGACCGGTACACTCCGGAGCGCGGCCGCTGCGCAGATCCCGAATCACGGGACGAACGGGCGCGTCTGACCCGGCATGCTCTCCGAAGGGCAAAGATGTCGTTGACGGTGACCATCGACTTCCACGACACCCTGTTCCGATGCGACGAGTGGTTCGCCCTCGAAGTCAGGGACCTCCCGGTCGCGTTCCTCGATTGGCTCGATGCGCGTCATGGTCGAACGCCTGATGATGAATCGCGAACCCGGATTGACTCGGCCTACCGGGACCTGCGACGAGAGATCAAGGAGCACGGCTGTGAGGACGACGCCCGGGGGTGCCTGCGCCAGGTCTTCGGCCGCACCGGCATCTCCGTCTCGGACGACGATCTGTCCGACGGGGTCGATGCCCTGTTCACCGCGCTCCCCGACGCGACACCCCTACCTGGATCGATGGCCGCCCTGGTCGAGTTGAACCGTCGGGGTGTCACAGTCGGGATCATCTCCAGCGCCATCCACACGCCCTACCTGCACCGGTCGGTCGAGAGAGCGGGTTTCGGTCCGTTCATCTCGCGAATCGCCACGTCGGCCTCGACCGGCTACTACAAGACCCGGTCAGAGATCTACACCAGCGCCCTGATCGTCCTTGGCGCGGATGCGGCCCGGACCATCCACGTCGGCGACTCACTCGCATATGACGTGGCCGGCGCGGCGAGGGCAGGGATGAGGACCGCCTGGCTCTCACACGGCCAGACGCGGACCAGCGACGATCCCGAGCCGGACTTGACGCTGGTCGATTGGGACGGTGCCGCCGAACGGATCATCGGCACACTCGACCGGCTGACCGCGTCCGCGACCGGGTCGAAACCCGGCCCTCCTGCCCACGTCGATCTGGGGACTGGCCAGTGATGCGGATCGATGTCTTCACGCTCTTTCCCGCCATCTTCGAGCCGGTCCTCGCAGCCAGCATCCTCGGCCGGGCCAGGACGAGGGGCTTGGTCGGGATCGAGACCCACGACATCCGCGAGTGGGCAACTGGCCGACACCGGACCGTGGACGACACGCCCTATGGCGGCGGCGCTGGGATGGTGATGATGGCGCCGCCGATCGTTCACGCGGTGGAATCCGTGGTGACGGCCAGTGACGAACCGTCGCCGCCGGTGGTCGTCCTATCCGCGTCGGGCCGGCCCTTCGACCAGCCGATGGCGAGGCGGTTCGCCGCACTGTCCCAGCTGGTCCTCGTCTGCGGTCACTATGAAGGGATCGACCAGCGAGCGGTGGACATTCTGGGGGCGGAGGAAATCTCCATCGGCGACTACGTCCTCACCGGCGGCGAACTGGCCGCCATGGTCGTGGTGGACGCCGTGGTCCGGCTGATCCCCGGCGTGATCGATGAGGGGTCGATCGCGGAGGAATCGTTCGAAGACGAGCTGTTGGAATACCCTCACTACACCCGGCCGGCCTCGTTCCGGGGGCGCGAGATCCCGCCGGTCCTGCTCAGCGGGCACCACGCCAACATCGCCGCCTGGCGCCGGGAACGGGCTACGGAGCGGACTGCCGAGCGGCGCCCCGACCTGCTCCGTCGCCGGCCTTAAGGCCCCGTCGCCGGCTCCCGTGAACGTTCCCATGTCCGGGGGGCGGCGTGATCCCATCGCCGATCGGGGCGATTCGGGATTGATCACTCGACGCGGTCTCACGCAATCTTCAACAGCCATCACGAACGACCGTCCCACGACCACCGCGAAGACGGTACGAATGCCCTAGCCGGGCCGCTGTGACCTGACGATCGCGAGTGCTAGGCTCGATGTAACGGCAATAGACCCCTCATCGAGGAGAACACGGTCCCATGGCAACCAACCTCACGGAGCAAGGCGCGGCCTTCGCCGTGGCCAAAGAGCCACAGTCGGTCGAGCAGACCGGGTTGGATCTGGGATCGATCGCTGATCTCGCTCTTAAGGTGATCTACTTCAACAATCAGGTGATGGGCCAGTCGATCAGTGACGAGATCTGTCTCCCCTTCTTCAACATCGTCGACAAGGCCCTCGCATCGCTGAAGCGCGAAGAGTTGATCGAGGTCGCCGGCAGCCAGGGGTTCGGAGAGCAGGCCTACCAGTACACCATCACGCCGAAGGGCGTGGTGCGGGTCCACCAGGTGCTGGACAGGACGACCTATGTCGGCCCGGCCCCGGTGACGCTGGAGCAGTACACGATCGTCATCAAGAACCAGGCGATCGCCGATGTCCGGGTCAGCCCGACCATGGTCCGGGAAGCGATGGCGGACCTGGTCCTCGACGACCTGCTGATCGACTCGATGGGCCAGGCCGTCAACACCGGCCGCTCCTTGTTCCTCTTCGGCCCCCCGGGCAACGGCAAGACCGTCCTCGCCGAGCACATCATCCCCCTGCTGGGCGGCCACGTCCTGATCCCGCACGCCTTCACGGTGGACGGCCAGATCATCAAGGTCCTCGACCTCCACAACCACCAGCCCGTGCCCATCCCGGCCGGCCGTCAGACCTGGGACCGCCGGTTCGTGCTCTGCCGCCGCCCGGCCCTGATCGCCGGCGGCGAGTTGACCCTGGACTTGCTCGACCTCGTCTATGACGCGTCAGCGAAGATCTACGAGGCCCCGCTCCAGGTGAAGGCCAACGGTGGCATGTTCCTCATCGACGACTTCGGGCGGCAGCAGGTCCAGCCCCGCCAACTCCTCAACCGGTGGATCGTGCCGCTGGAGAAGCGGGTCGACTATATGACCCTCCACACCGGCAAGAAGATCGAGATACCATTCGACCAGTTGATCGTCTTCTCGACCAACTTGGCACCGAAGGACCTGGTCGATGAGGCCTTCCTCCGCCGGATCCAGAACAAGGTCCATATCGGTAACCCGACGGTCGAGACCTATCGCGAGATCTTCCGCCGCCAGTGCGAGGCGCTCGAGATCCCCTTCGACCAAAACGGCTTGGTCTATCTCCTCCGGGAGTATTACGTCAAGCCGAAGCGCGAGTTGCGCTCGGTCCACCCCCGGGACATCCTCCGGATCCTGATCGGGATCGCCCGGTACATGGACATCTCACCGCGATTGACTCCGGACTTGCTCGACCGCGCCTGCCACACCTACTTCGTCGAGCTGTAGCGACGACCGAGGACCGAAGAACGAAACTCCCGGACTATCCGGGGGCGTGTCCCGGGGCAGGTCGGTCGGCGGGCGGGGAAGCACCGGCCGAGGGAGGCGATGTCCCCGGTCCGTCGGTGACGGCGTGCCAGACCCGCAAGCTATGGAAGTCACGTTCGGCGATGTGCCGGAGGTAGGACGAGGTGAAGGCTTCCAACTCGTCCCGGAGCCCGTCCGGGACCCGGAGCCGGACGGCCGCCCCGAGGCCGTGACGATCCAGGGTGCGGAGGTACTTCTGGGCATTGATCGAGAGCATCGGGCTCCCCGTCGTCCGGTGGCGACAGACGGGGCAGAGAAATCCCCCCCGACTGGCGACGAAGGGATTCGGTTCCGCTTCCAGGTCCCGTCCGCACTCGATACACCGGTACAGCTCCGGCCGATACCCGAGCAGGGTCATCACCGCCAGCTCGAAGTGGCGCGTCACCGCGAAAGGGTCGACCGCCTCATCGAGCAGTGCCAATGACTTGACCAGCAGGTGGTAGACCGCCGCGTTCTCTTGCCGCTCCTCGGTCAGGCGCAGGACGACCTCCGCCATGTGCGACGCGTGTCCGAAGGCGGTCAGGTCGGTCCGCAGCAGCATGTGGGGACGCAACGTCTCGGCGCCGGTGACGACATCGAGCTCTCGCCCCCGTGCCATCTGCAGGCGGGCGTGGGTGAAGTACTCGAGATGCGGTCCCAGGCGGCTGGTCGGGCGCCTGGCCCCCTTGGCGATGACGCGATACTTGCCGTAGGCCGGCGTGAACAGCGTCACGATCCGGTCGGCCTCGTTCAAGGCCATGCGCGACAAGATGATCGCCTCGGTCTGGTACAGACGGGCGGGTCGTTCGGGAACCGGAGGTGAGGCTGGTTGGGCTGATCGGGGAAGGTCGTCCATGGGCCTCGTCGCGTGAATCTGGGGAACGGCCGGGGTGCGGCCCGGGTGCCGGACTGATTGACGCGCCGCGAACCCGAATGATACCGTGACCGCATGTCCACCGACGTGTCGCTGGTCGCCGCGTTCGCCGCCGGCGTCTTCTCATTCACCTCTCCCTGTGTCCTGCCGCTGGTGCCGATCTTCCTCGCTCACCTGGCCGGCGTCTCGGCGGGTGAACGGTCGGCCCGCGCCCGGGGAACGGTGTTGCTCAATGCCGTCGCCTACACCGCCGGGTTTTCCGTGGTCTTCGTCCTCTTGGGCGTCGCCTTCGGTGCGGCCAGCTCGTTCACGGCGACCGCGTCGCTGGTGGCGGCGAACCGCGTTTGGCTGGTGCGCCTCGGGGGTCTGCTCCTGATCGTGATCGGTTTGAACCAGCTCGGCCTGGTGCGAGTGCCGTTCCTCTCGCGCGAACGTCGGGCCGGGAATCCCCTGGAGAGAACGGGGACGGTGGCGTCTTCGTTCGTGATCGGCGTGACGTTCGGTGCCGGGTGGTCACCCTGCGTCGGCCCGATCCTGGGGATCATCCTAACGATGGCCATCAGCGAAACCGACATGGCGCGGGCGACGTGGTTGCTCGCGACCTACAGCGCGGGCCTGAGCATCCCGTTTCTCCTCACCGCGTTGGCGTTCGGGTCCGCCCCGGTCATGATCCGTTCGGTCCAGCGCCGTATCCGGCCAGTGATGACGGTCGGCGGGGCGGTCATGCTCGGGGTCGGGGCGATCATGGTCTTGGGCATCTACGAACGCCTCTTCATCGAGATGATCGCCGCCGCGCCGTGGCAGCCATGGGAGCCCCGCTTGTGAGCGTGGAGCGCCCCGCCCTGAATGCGAATCGCCCCGAGACGGACGCGGCGCTGGTGGTCGACACCGACCTGAGCCACCGTCCGGGGGCTGCCACCGGTCGCGGCACATCACCGTCCCGTCCCGCCTCCCGCGGCTGGGGTGAGGTCACCATCGACCGCGCCTGGCGATTCTTCTGCTCGGTTCGGGCCGCCATCTGGGAGGTCGCGTTCCTGGCGACCCTGATCCTGAT
>JACCVE010000494.1 GCA_013698285.1 Chloroflexia bacterium
GTCAGGACCCGGATCGGGAGGCTTCGCTACCGTTGGTGCTACCATCGTCAGGTCAACTCGATGGTTGACCGATGATCCTCGCCTTCGGAGTGCCGGATGCCACGCCACGACCGATCGCCCCACGATCCCCATCCGCCCGGAGAAGGTCTGCGCAGCAGGGAAGGGATGTGACGTGCAATCTGTGGAACCTCCTTTCCCGCCCCCCGCTCCTCCGCCAACGCGCCAGATATCTCCGACCGATGTCTCCCAGTTCATTCGTCTCGACCAGTGCGAGCGCTACCTGCGACTCCGCCTCAAGGAGCGGACCGAGGGCTCGGGGTTCCTGCGGGACTACGGCGTGGCGCCACAGGCGATCCCGCCCCTCCTGACCCGGTCCGGAGCGACGTTCGAGACCACGGTCGAACGTGCCGTAAGTCAGCACTTCGCCACGATCAAGTTCGGTACCGAGGAACGGCGGGCCGCCCGCCGCGACGACGACAACCTGCCGGTCGCCGCCGCGGCCCGTGACCTCCCGCCGGGCGGCATCGTCGTGCTGCTCCAGCCACGGCTGCAGGCAGACCTCGCCGGCTGGCGGGTCCGGGGCGACGTCGACATCCTCCGCCTGGAGCGAGACGCCGACGGCGTGCTTCACGCCCTCATCGCCGACATCAAGAGCTCCACGGCGGCCAAGGTCGAGCACCGCCTGCAGGTCGCCTTCTACCACGACATGCTCGCCGCCATCTTCGCCCGGGAGGGCATCGCGCACGGCCCGATCACGCTGGCGGTCCTGTACCGAGGGCCGGCTGCGACCACGATCACCATGGGGGCTGGCGAGGCAGCGCGACAGGAGGTGCAGCGGGCGGAGGCCGAGCGCTGGTTCGGGACGGGTGACGGCTTCCTGGAAGTGGTCGACGACCCGGACGCCTACCTGGGCGCCGTCCGCGACCTCGTCACGGGACCCCACTCGACGGCGCGGCGGGTCATCCAGACCGAGTTCGACGATGTCCCCTTCCACCTGACCTACAAGTGCGACGGCTGCCTCTACAACGAGTTCTGCATGAAGCGGAGCGCCGAGACCGATGATCTCTCCCTGCTGCCGCACCTGACCGAACAGGACAAGCGCGGCCTCCAACGCGCCGGCATCACGACGGTGCGGGACCTAGCGGCGCTGAAGGATCTACGCGGGGTGGGACACGTGAACGCGGGCGGCGAGGTCCAGGAGCGGACCACGCTGGTGCCCGCCCCCGGCCGGGAGGCCGAGTCACGGCGCCTGGCCGCCACCTGGCCCGTCGGGCAGCGGCTGGACGAACTGGTCCACCGCGCCCGCCGCTACCGCCGCTGGAAGAAGGACGACGTCGCCGCCCTGACCTACATCCCGAGCAAGGGGTACGGGTCCCTGCCCTACAGCGACGCGACGCAGAATCCGAACCTCGTCCGGGTCTACGTCGATGCCCAGCACGACTACCTGCACGACCGCCTCTACCTGCTCGGGGCCCTGGTCGCCGGCAGCGAGGGTGGCGCTGAGCCCCCGGGACGGCGCCGGAGCGTGGTCCGCTTGAGCGACGGCCCGCCCGACTCGTCGGAGCGGGAGGAACGCCTCCTCATCGACTGGATCGCGGCCACGCTGCGGGCGATCGCCGAGGTCGCCGCCCCGGACGAGGAGGGCCGGCCGCGGGCACCGATCCACCTCGTCTTCGTCGATGGGTTCGCCCAGCGGGTCCTCCTGGAGGGGCTCGCCCGGCACGCCGGGACCATCCTGGGGGCCACGGCCCTGTATGACTTCATGACCCAGATCGCCGCCTTCGACTCGCCGCTCTCCAGCTTCCTCGACCGCGAGGTCCGCGACCAGAAGAACTACCCGATGGTCTGTCAGTCGCTCCAGGCGGTCGCCGCATTCCTCGGTTTCGATTGGAACGCTGGCGAGGTGCCGTACCGGGACCTGTTCCGGGCCCGGCTCTTCGACTTCTGGGGCTAGCTCGACGTCCCGGGCGATCCCGAAGCCGAGACGCCGGGCATCACGGGTTGGTACACCAACCGGGCCCGCTTCAACAGCCAGATCCCGCTCGAGTTCGCCTACGCGGCCTGGGGGGAGTTGCCGCCGGTCCCGCGCTCGGGCCGGGACGAGATGGCGCCCTACCGCGAGTCGACGCCGGACCTGCTGGCCGGGTTCCACGCCCGCCGCCTGGAGGCGATGGAGCGAATCGCCCACGACTTCAAGGGCAACAGGCAGACGGCGCAGACGGCCTTCGACCTGCCCGACCTGGCGGCGTTCGAGCAGAGGGCCCGCACCCTCGCCCACGCCCTCGACGAGTTCGTCACCATCGAGCGCCACGTCGAGTTGAGCGCCTGGAAGCGGGAGCGCCTGGCCCAGCCCGAGCAGCGCGTCCTCGCCGGCCAGACGCTGGTCGTCCGCTATCTGGAGGAGGACCAGGAGGCGGAGGTGGCGGCTCGGAACCGGGACAACGAGGCCCGACGGCATCTCAACGACACCTACCGGGCCGCATTCAAGGAAGCCAACCCCGCCGCGAAGCAGGTCAAGTTGTCGAAGGAGCAGAAGGAAGAGTCCGACTGGTCGCAGGACGGGATGCGCTTCCGGCTTCGCCTGGAGAGCGCCGGTGTGGCTTGCGAACTTGACGAAGTGATCGGGCTGACGACCCTCAAGCCCGGCGACTGGCTCGTTCTCTACACCCGGGTCACCTACGACGGCCGCCCCGGCGCGCCGCGGACGCCGTTCACCCCGACGGCGAAGCAGATGCTCTATGGGATGCGCGTCGAGCTGGACCGGATCACGGTCCGGCGGGAGGGCGGCCGGGCGGTCGAGGCGTTCGCCGAGGTCGTCGTGCGGGAGGCGAGGGGCGGCGGACCCGGGTCACGCGGCTTCGTGTTCGGGGGCGGCAAGGCGGTGCCGTTGACCCCTGGCCTGCTCTACACGCTGGACCCGGACCCGAACAACATCTACGGGTTGTGGTCCGCCAAGGTCGCCGAGGGGCTGGTGGCGGGGGGCGAGAACACCCTCTATGCGCTGCTCGCGGGGGTGGAACGCCCCATGCCGATCTGGCCGGACGCCGGCGCGGCCGGACAGGCCCGGTTCCTGGCCGGGCTCGACGCCCTGCGGGAGGCCGGCGCCCTGCACGGGTTCGAGCCGAGCAAGCGGGAGTTCATCGGGGGCCACGGTGCCGCGCCGCTCCTGCTCGTCCAGGGGCCGCCCGGCACCGGCAAGAGCTATTCGACCGCGTTCGCGCTCTTCGCCCGCCTCCAGGGGGCGATGGCGGCGGACCAGCCGTTCCGCGTCTTCATCACCTGCAAGACCCACGCGGCCACCGATGTCCTCCTCAAGAACGTGGTCGAGGTGCGCGACATGCTCGGCGGGTTCGCCACGAAGTACCCGGCGATCTTCGCCGCCCACTTCGACCGTCGCCTGCTCGATGTCCCCCTGTTCCGCCTCCGGCCGCGCGGGGAGGTGGCCGACGGCGTGGTCCCGTTGCCGAAGGACGACGCCCGGGGGGCCGGGCAGCCGAAGGCGGTCGAGTCGATCCAGGCCGACCAGTGGGCCGTGGTCGCGGCCACCCCGGGCGGCACCTACGGGCTGATCAAGGAGCGCTGGCCGAAGGACCTCTTCGGCCACCACCTCGCGGATTGCCTGGTGCTGGACGAGGCATCGCAGATGAACCTGCCGGAGGCGGCGATGGCGGCGCTGCCGCTGGGGCCGGACGGGCGGATCGTGGTCGTCGGCGACCACCGGCAGATGCCGCCGATCGTCAAGCACGACTGGGCGAGCGAGCCGCGCCGCAGCTTCCAGGAGTTCAGGGCCTTCGAGTCGTTGTTCCTGACCCTCCTGCCCCTCGCCCCGCCGATGATCAAGTTCGAGGAGAGCTTCCGCCTCCACGCCGACATGGCCGAGTTCCTCCGCCGGGAGGTCTACGCCCAGGACGGCATCGCCTACCACTCCCGCCGCCGCGACGTGCTGGCCGCGCACCCGACCACGGACGACTTCGTGACCGCCGTGCTCGCCCCGGACCACCCCCTGGTCGTGATCGTCCACGATGAGGCCGCGAGCCAGGTGCGCAACCCGTTCGAACAGCGATTGGTGAGGCCGATCCTCGCCGCGCTGGCGGACCCCGCGGGGTACGGCCTCGACCCGGTCGAGGGATTGGGCGTCGTGGTCCCGCACCGGGCCCAGCGGGCGGCACTCCAGGAGGAGGTGCCAGGCCTGACCGTCGTGGACCCGGCGACGGGGGCGATCCTGGTCTCGGCGGTGGACACCGTCGAGCGGTTCCAGGGCGGCGAGCGGACTGTCATCCTGGTCGGGGCCACGGAGAGCGACCGGGAGTACCTGCTCGTCTCCGGCAAGTTCCTGCTGGACCCGCGGCGGCTGACCGTCGCCCTGAGCCGGGCGAAGCGGAAGATGGTCCTCGTCGCGGCCCGCTCGGTCTTCGAGGTCTTCAGCGCCGACCAGGAGACGTTCGCCAACGCCCAACTGTGGAAGAACCTGCTCCGCCGTACCTGCACCGTGCTCCTGTGGGCGGGCGAGCGAGACGGCCAGCGTGTCGAGGTATGGGGCAACCCGTCGGGGGATCCGGACGCACAGAGCGATTAGAGCGGGTTACGGGGTGGTTGTCCGATCTGGCCAACTGGTGGGATGGGAGCGTATCCCGCCGAACTGCACACCCGAACCGTCGCCGCCGTCGAAGGCGGCCTGGCCCAGGTCGAGGTGGCCCGCCGATTCACCGTCAATCCCCGCACGGTCCGCCGCTCCCTGACCCAGCAGCGCCAGACCGGTGACCTCGCCCCGCGCCGGTCTCCCGGCCGGACGCCCCGAATCGGCCCGGCCCAGGCGGGGGCGATGCGGGGCCAAGTCGCCGCCCATCCCGACGTCACGCTGGAGGACCATTGCGAGCTGTGGGCCGAGGCCCAGGGCGTCGCGGTCAGCATCGCGACGATGTCGCGGGTCCTGCGCGGCTTCGGCATCACGGTCAATAAAACGCTCCACGCCATTGAGCGCGACGAGGCGAATCGGGCGACGTGGCGCGGCGAGCTGGCCGGGCTGGACCCGGCCGACCTCGTCGTCGTGGACGAGAGCGGGACGAACCTGGCCATAACCCCGCGGTATGGCCGAGCCCCCACGGCCAGCGGGTGGTCGGGGTGAACCCCCGTAACCACGGTCCCAACACGACCCTGATCGCGGCGATGGGCCCGGGCGGGATCGTCGCGGCCATGACCTTGGAGGGGCCGATGGACCGGGACGCCTTCGATGTCTATGTCGAACAGGGACTGGTGTCGACGCTGCGACCCGGCCAGACGGTGATCTGGGACAACCTCCGCGTTCACAAGAGCGCCAAAGCCATGACCCAGATCGAAGCGGCGGGGTGCCAGGTGGTCTTC
>JACCVE010000497.1 GCA_013698285.1 Chloroflexia bacterium
ACTGGTCTCGACCCTCGACCTCGCCTGGCTGAAGTGGGACGCCAATTACTGGGAGCGCTGCACGAACCCAGATCACCCGCACGGCGCTGGCGGCGGGGATGCCGCGCAGGTCGGCGGCGTCTAGACCGTCATGGCCGGCCTGCGCGAACGCTTCCCAAGCCTGGTCATCGAGAACTGCGCCGGGGGGGACGCGGATGGACTATGCGATGGCACGCGAAACGCACGTCGCTTGGGTCAATGACGCGAGCGAACCGGCCCAGAGGGTGCGGCTCCACCTATCGGGGGCCACCTACATCTATCCCCTCGCCCAACTCAACGACTGGTTGGTGGAATCGACCTATGAACGATTCGGGGACCGCGCGTGGAGCGAGCCCGTCCCGCGGGCGGTGGTTCGGAGCCGGATGCTCGGTGCGCTCGGCCTCTCCTGCCGCGTCGGCGCCTGGCCCGCCGAGACCCGCCGGGTCGTCCGGGAGGAGTTTGCCCGCTTCAAGACCTTCCTTCACCTGCTGCGAAACGGGTACGTGGCCCACCTCCTCCCCCAACCCGACCTGGAGTGCCCCCGGATGGCACCGCCGGTCGCCTGGGAGGCGTTTCAGCTTCGGTCGGCCGATGCTGCCGAGTCGGTCCTGCTCGCGTTTCGCAACGTCTCGCCCGACGACCACGTCGTCGTGACCTCCAAGGGCCTCGACCCTGACGCCCTCTTCGTGATCGAGGGGGACGGCGTCGAGCCTCGGGAGGCGAGGGGCCGCGACCTCCTCAATGGCGGGATTAGGCTCGAGGCGTCTCTCCTCGCCTCGGCGATGGCGACGCTGCGCCGTGTCACCTGGAGGTCCGTGCGTTGATGACCGGCGTGCGATTCTCCGCCGACTGGACCTATCGCGGCCTGAGGGCACTGGTCCTCGAGAACTCGTCGCTGCGCGTCGGGATCCTGCCGGATGTGGGCGGCAAGGTGTGGTCGATCGTCCACAAGGGACGTGACCGGGAGATACCCTGGCAATCCCCCGGGTGCCGCCTCGGCCAGCCCCTTTGGTGCCGCCAACGACGACTGGTTCTCGAGCGGCTAGGACAAGATCTTCCCCAATGATGCCCCCGTCATCGTCGACGGCGAGCCCTACCCTGACCATTTCAAGCTCTGGTCGGTGGAAACGGCCTGGGGGGTGACCGAGAACGCGCACGCGGCCGTGACGCTCCGGTTCGAGTCTCGCGGGGAGGTCACCACGACGCGGTTCGAGAAGGCGATCACCCTGCGCGCCGGAGAAGTCAAGCTCCGCACGGGGTACCGGATCGAGAACCACGGGCCGCCACCGGTCGATTTCCTGGGAAGTCGCATCCGGCACTCCCCGTGGGAGCGAAACCCCGGATCGACGTGCCAGCCCGCCGGGTCGATGTCGATACCGGATACGCGACGGGCTTCACCGGTGTGGAGTTCAGCTTGTCGCTGACGACCGGGACGGATGGCGGGCGCCGCGACATGCGCGATATCCCCCGGCGACCGCGCGGATCGCCGACATTTATTTCGTGGTCGAACTCGACGCCGGACGGGGAATCGGGCGGGCCATCGCCGAGCGGTTCGCGGCGGGGGGCGCCGCGGTCGGACTGGTCGCCAGGTCGAGAGACGAAGTCGATCACGCCGCGGCCGGCATCACTGACCGGGGAGGGAATGCGTTGGCCGTCGTCGCCAACGTCCCGGACCATGGCCAGGTCCCGGAGGCGGCAGGACAGGTGTCGTCCGCACTGGGCCCGATCGATGTCCTTGTCAACGATGCCGGTATCGACGACCCGATGGCCTTCGTCGATTCGTCGCTGGACCGCTGGGACCAGACCATCCGGGTCAATCTCTATGGCGCGATCCACGTCTGCCACCTGGTCGCTCGCGACATGGTCATTGGCCATCGTGGGGGCAGCATCATCAATGTCCCTGCGGTCCACGGTTACCGGGTCGAACCCTAATCGTCCCACTACGACGTCGAGAAGGGCGGCCTCGACCAGTTGACCCCGGCTCTGGCGGTCGAGCTTGCCCCCATGGCATCCGGGTCAACGGTGTCGCGCCTGGGTTCGTCGATACGCGGACGGCGATCGGCCGGGGCAGGGTCAACGAACTCGACACCCCATGGTTCCCGGCGGCCTACGTTGAACGGCGCAAGATTCCCCTGGCCCGGGCCGCCGCGCCGGACGAGATCGCGGGGCCGGTCCTGTTTCTCGCCTCACGGGATGCCAACTCTGTCACAGGAGAGATTCTCGTCGTCGACGGCGGATTGTCGGTGAGGTTCTGAGCGATCTCTGGAGGTGCCACGGTCAAGCCCGCAACTCCGGAGTCCGGTACAGGACCTCGCCCCGGACCGTGATCTCGGTCTCAATGAGGAAGGGGCGGACACCGTCGACTTCCACCTCCATCCCGAGTCCCGGCCGGTCTGGGGCGGTGATCTCTCCGTTCGCGTCGGGTTCGAGCTGATTCGACGTTATCGCTCTCGCGAGGGACGTGAGTTCGATCGGCCACTCACAGATACCGTGGTCCCCCTGAGCGGCGAAGGGCTGCAGGGACGCCGACAGTGCGAGGTGTGACGTGAAGGTGTGGTTGACGTACTGGACGCCGCGCGAACCGGCGTAGGTCGCGCCCTCCCATGCCGAGGTGATGCCGTCGATCCGGCCGGCGTCGCTCTGGATGAATCCGATGCCGGCGTGATCGATGGGGTATGTGGCCTGGAACGGCGTGTGGCATCCCTCCCCAGCCGCCAGC
>JACCVE010000505.1 GCA_013698285.1 Chloroflexia bacterium
GGCCGGTGGTGTCCAGCGGACCCAGGGCCGGGCCCCGCGTGGGGCGCGGACCTCGCCGTGGGCCAGCACGGACGCCAGGATCTCCAGGGACTGGATCAACATTTCGGCCCCCTCGCGGACATCGCGAAGGTCCCGCCCGTCACGCTGGACCTCTTCCTGGTTGGCGAGGATGAGGAGGTAGCCCGCCTCCGCGACCAGGTCGAGGGCGGCCACGGCGGGCAGCATCCGACGGGCGGTCGGGCTGAGGGGGCGGACCGCGACGTAGGCACCGAGGACTTCCTCGACGGTGTCGGCCCGCCAGCCGCCGAAGTGGGCGACGAGCTGGGCGATGTCGATCGCGGGGGAACTCGCCGTGGCGTCGGTCCAGTCGATGATCCCGGAGACACCGCGCGAACGACCCTGGCGGTCCGACATGACGTGGGCGGGCCAGAGGTCGCCGTGGGCCACGACCAGGTCGTGACCGTCGCCCTCGCGCGGGCCGCGTTCCCCGACCAGGTCGAGGGCGAGGGGCATCACCCGCCGCCCGGCCGTCCGCCAGCGACGGACGAGCGGGTCGAGCGGGGCGGCCGGGCCGAGGCGGTGTTGGTGGGCGCGCCAGGTCTGGTCGACCACGTTCCCCAGGCGGCCGAGGGCCATCGCGGGCCGGTCCTCGCGGTCCAGGGCCGGAATCATCGCCCCGTGGAGGCGGGCCAGCAGCGTCGCCGTCTCGACCACGGCCGCCCGGAGGACCGGGGCGGGCACGTTGGGGTGCTCGCCGCCGGTGTTGACGAAGGAGAGGCCACGGGCCAGCGGCCGGCCCGAGACCCACGACTGGGCATCGAAGAAGGCGCCGTCCCGGCTGACGACCGCCCGGTCGTCTCCGGCGACGGTGAGTCCGGTGAAGCCGGCCGGCACCGTCGCGACATGTGGCACGGCGTCGAGCTCCGCCGCGTGGGCGGCCCGCAGCGCGGCGTGGACGAACCCGATCCGGCTCAGGTTGGTGCCGGGCCGCCAGCGCCGCACGCACCACGTCTCCCCAGGCCGCTCGACGCGCAGCAGGTGATCGCCGGGGCTGCCGGGCAGCATCGCCGTGGCATCGGGGAAGAAGGCCCGGGCGACCTCGTGCAGGGTCGCCTCTCGCTCGGCCGGGGTCGGCCCGGGGACGGCCGGATATCCCGCGTCCATCGTATCGTCCGGGCCGGTCCGGTCAGGCATCGGCCGTCCCCAGGTCAGCGGCGGCCGCGAGGTCGAGGACGCCGCGGTCGACCAGGCGGCCCATCTCCTCGACGGTCGCTTGGAACTCGGCCAGGGCGGCCCGGACCGGCTCCGGCGAGGTCAGGTCGACCCCGGACCGGGCCAGGATGTTCAACGAGTAGTCGGACCCGCCGGCGGCCAGCAGGCCCCGGAATCGCTCGGCGGCCGGTTCCCCCTCGTCGCGGATCGTCTTGGCCAGGGCGATCGCCGCCGACATCCCGGTCGCGTACTGGTAGACGTAGAAGGCGCGGTAGAAATGGGGGATGCGGCCCCAGCGGATGCCGGCGTTCTGGTCGATCTCGACGCCGGGCAGGTAGGTCCGCTGCAGGTCGCTGAACAGCTCCGAGAGGGTATCGACCGTCAGGGGCTGGCCCGCCTCGACGCGGCGGTGGGTCTCGGCCTCGAAGTCGGCGTAGAGGGCCTGGGTGATCAGGGTGGAGAAGATGCCGTCGGCGAACCGGTTCAGCAACTCGAAGCGGCCGAGAAGGTCGTCCTCCGGGGTCTGGCCGAGCAGGTGCCAGGTCAGCAGGACCTCGTTCAGGGTCGAGGCGATCTCCGCCAGGAAGATGGTGTACTGCGCGTTCTGGTAGGGCTGGGCGGCATCGCTGGTGAAGCTGTGCATCGCGTGGCCCGCCTCGTGGGCCAAGGTGAAGACGTCGGAGAGGGTGCCGTTCCAGTTCATCAGGATGACGGGGTGGGAACCGTAGGCGCCCCAGGAGTAAGCGCCGGAGCGCTTTCCCTTGGTCTCGTGGACATCGACCCAGCGGCCCTCGAAGCCGGCCGCGAGGTCATCGACGTACTGGCGCCCGAGCGGTTCGAGGCCGGCCAGGACCGTCTCGACGGCCTCGGCGTAAGGG
>JACCVE010000521.1 GCA_013698285.1 Chloroflexia bacterium
CCTGGTCGATCTGAAGGTCGAGCGAGGCTTACGTCTGTACGTCCTCCCCGTCAGCACGTCCGAACATGATGCCCGGCGACCCCAGCACCAGGACGACGTGGTCGTACTCCCCACGTCGTGAATCTCCGATCGGCCCGCGTGAACTCGGGTCGAATGATGCACAGGAGGGTGTCTCGTGTCCTGGTCGGATGAACCAGGACAGGCAGCGCGGATAGACCACGACCCGGAAACGGCCTGTCAGAGTGGCCACATGCCCACCGAGGGACGCATTACAGACCCAGACAGGATGGTCCATAACCCGTTCGCCGGTGAATCCTCGTCCGAGATCATGACCGCGTTCGCCGCCATCCCGGCTGACAGCGTGACGGCGCGAACCGCCGGTGCCCTACGCGTGGAGAGCGTTCGATACACAATCGAGGAGGAGCGGGCGGCTTTCGAGCGGGGCGTGGCGGACGAAAACGCGTAGGCCCTTGCCCTTGGCCTCCCACTCTGGCGCCTCAGCCGTCCCCCAACGCGGCGTCCTTGGCCCGGACGCGGTCGGCGAGGTCGCGTTGGAAGCGTTCCATCCGCTCGCGGAGGGCGGGGTCGGCGGCGGCCAGGATGCGGACGGCCAGCAGGCCCGCGTTGCGGCCGCCGTCGATGGCGACGGTGGCGACCGGCACCCCGGCCGGCATCTGGACGATCGAGAGCAACGCGTCGAGACCGTTCAGTTTCGTGATCGCGACCGGCACGCCGATCACCGGCAAGGGCGTCGCGGCGGCGAGCATCCCCGGCAGGTGGGCAGCGCCGCCCGCCCCGGCGACGATCACCCTGATCCCGCGCCCGGCGGCCGCCCGGGCGTAGGCGAGCATCTCGTCCGGCGTCCGGTGGGCCGAGAGGATGCGCAGCTCGTGGGGGATGCCGAACTCGGCCAGCGCCTCGGCCGCCGGCCGCATCACCGGCAGGTCGGAGTCGCTGCCCATCGCGATCCCGACCAGCGGGCCGCCCGCACCGTCAGCCTTTGCCGATGACATCCTGATCCTCTCTCCCGAGCGAACCCGCCAGCGCGTCGGCGGCCATCTGGGCCCGGGCGCTCACCTCATCGACATCCGTCCCCAGCGCGGTGACGTGGCCCAGCTTACGGCCCGGTCGCGGGGTTTTGCCGTAGACGTGAACATGGGCGCCGGGGACCGCCAGCGCGGTCGGCATCCGGGTCGCCAGGGGCGTCGTGACCCCGGCCGCGCCGAGCACATTGACGGTGACGACCACGGGCGCGGTCAAGATGGTCTGGCCGAGCGGCCAGTTCAGGATCGCCCGCAGGTGCTGGGCGAATTGAGAGGTGACGCTGCCCTCGATCGTGTAGTGGCCGGAATTGTGGGTGCGGACGGCAATCTCGTTGACCAGGACCTCGTCCCCGGCGACGAACCACTCGACGGCCATCACCCCGACCAGGCCGATCTCTTCCGCCAGGTGACACGACCAGCCCACCAGGCGATCCGCCAGGGCGGGGTCGATCGGCGCGGGGGCGACGATCCGGCGGCAGATGCCGTCCCGCTGGACCGTTTCCACGACCGGGTAGGCGACGGTCTCGCCCGACGGTCGCCTGGCCACCAGGGTCGCCACCTCGCGGTCGAGCCGCACCCGTTCCTCGATCAGGAGCGGCACCCCGGCGGCGAGCAAGTCGGGCACCAGGGCCGATGCCGCCGCCGCGTCCGGCACGACCCAGACGCCCCGGCCGTCGTAGCCGCCCCTGCTGGCCTTCAGGATCGCGGGCCAACCGTGCCGGTCGCCGAAGGCGATGGCATCGGCGAGTCGCTCGACCAGGGCGGAGGGGGGACATGGGAATCCGAGCCGGGCCAATGTGTTCCGCTGGCGGCGTTTGTCCTGGCCAAGGGCCATCGTGGACGGGCGGGGGAAGATGGCGTGGCCCTCGGACTCCAACCGGGACAGGAGAGCGACGTCGACCAGTTCATGATCGAAGGTGGTGATGTCGTTGCCCGCCAAGAACCGGCGCAGGGCCGCCTCGTCGCCGGGTGCGCCGATGGTCAGGCGATC
>JACCVE010000550.1 GCA_013698285.1 Chloroflexia bacterium
GGACCGGTGTCGAAGAAGGTGATGCTCTCGAAGCCGAGTGTCCGCAGCAGGTCGGCCAGCGGGCCACGCTGGGCGTCGAAGATCGAGCGGCCGATCATCCAGCCGGCGGCGACCGGGCTCATCATGAACGGGAGCAGGAACGCGACCCGGAAGAAGCGACGACCGACGAGGTCCTGGTTCAGGAGCAGGGCCAGGCCGAGGGCGATCGCATATTGGACGGGGACACCGATGCCGACGAAGAGGAAATTATTGCGGAGCGCGTTCCAGAATCGACCATCGGACGCGATGGCGCGGAAGTTGGCGAAGCCATTGGGGACCCGGCCGGACGGATCGTTGAGCTGCCAGTCGGTGAAGCTGACGTACAAACCGAAGACAGTCGGGAAGATGACCACGGCGACGGTGACGAGTACCGCCGGCAGGAGGAAGGCCCGTTGCTGACCGGCGGTGCCGGCACCCCGGCGCGGCCCGCGACGGGTCCCGGTGGCACCCGGGGCGACCGTGGTATCGACGGACTGTTCGGTCATCCAGCTCCCCGGTGCTGTTCCAGGATCAACAAAGGTGCGGGACGAGGATATCCGGAGATGGGCGGTGGGTCCGGACGACTGTCCAGACCCACCGTGGTGATCTCGTGACGCGAGGAGATTAGCCGAGTGACGCCTGGTAGAGCTGCGTCTGCCGGGCACGGTCGAGGGAATCGGTGATCTCATCCCACCGGACGACGGCATCGTCGAGGGCTTCCTGGGCCGTGACGTCGCCGGTGACGGCGCGGGTGTAGGCGGCTTCGAGGGCCTCGAAGTACGAGCCCTGGCCAGGGATGCGGAGGTCAATGATCCGGTTCGGGTGGTTGTAGGAATCCCGGATCGAGTCGAGGTATTCCTGGGCCTCCTCCTCCGGGAAGCCGCTGACCGTCCACTCGGAGGCGGTGAAGTGGCTCTCGCGCCACGGGTTCATGCCAGAGGGGTAGATGCTCATCCAGGCCGAGATGTCCTTGCCCGTCAGGTGGGCGACCAGGTCCCAGGCGGCATCGGAGACGCCCTGGGTCTGGGCCTCGTTCATCACGTAGAGGCCCCAGCCGAGGAAGGCCAGGTAGGGGGCAAAGTTCGTTTCTGGCAGCGTCTCGAAGGCGCTGGTCTCATAGTTGTACACATCCGGCGATCCGGGCAGGATGCTGTAGCCGACCTTGCCCTGGACCAGGCTGCTGGCATTCGTGTAGACATTCGAGCCGACATCGGCCCACCAGTGGCACATCGTGCCGGTGCCGGCCAGGAAGTTGTCGAGGTTGCGGAGCAGCTCAGCGTTGGTCTGGTCGGGCGGCGCGAATTCCAGTCCGCCGACCATGTCCTCCAGGGCCCGGACCCAGGCCGGACTGTTGATTCGCGGCGTCATGTCCGGGGAGAAGAAGAACGCCGGGTCTCCGGGGTACTTAGCGTAGGCGCTGGCTCGGCTGGCAAAGAAGTATGTGCCAACCCCGCCGGACGGGGCCAGTGAGTCGAGGATGCCGTAGAGCGGCTCCCCGTCGAGGTCCTTGCCGGCCAGGAAGGCGGAGTAGGCTTGGACCTGCTGCCAGGTAGTGGGGATACCCCAGTCGCCCTCGCCGCCGGACTCGGTCCATTGCGTGGCCAGGTCGGCGTCGGTGAAGACGTCCTTGCGGTAGTTGAAGTGGTGCATATCGCCGTCGATCGAGGCGCCATAGGTCACGCCGTCCCAAGTCCGCGTCGGGGCCTGGAGATAGGGCACGATGTCCTCGAAGGCGTAGGCGGCGTCGGCGAGTAGACTCTCTGGCATCGGCACGCAGTGGCCCCCGCCTAGCAGATCGCCCTCCCAACCGCCGGACCCCTCCAGGATATCGAAGCCGACGCTGTCGGTGCTGATCGCCTGCTGCATCCGGGAGAAGCTGTCGGCCTGTGTGACCTCGATCCACTCCATGGTGGCGCCGGTGTGCTCCTCCCACGCTTGGGCCACCTGGCGGAAGACATCGACGTGGAAGCCTTCGTTGCTGAGACCCTGGAAACGGACCGTCTGGCCGGCGAAGGCGCCGGGATCCACCCGTTTTTGAAGGGTCAGTTCCCCGGCCCGGACGGCGTCGGCCGAGCTGAGTAGTTCGGCCCGGATGTCGTCCTGGGCGAGGGTGCGCCGGTAGCCCTTGCCGGCGACCCCGGTCGCGCAGAGCGCGGCGGCGGCCCCAGTGGCTCCCTGGAGGACGCGGCGGCGAGAGAGCGGGAGGACGAGTGCCGATGATCTGGCCTTGGACGGTGTCATGCTTACTCCTTCATCTGATGCACCGGGGACTCGACGGTGCCCCGATCAGGCGCTGATCGCGAGCCGTCGCCCGCGTCCACCGGTATCCGCCTGCCGGGATGGGGGGCGAGAACCGATGAGCGGCCCAACTGCCGTGAGCGGTGCTAGCATAGCGGGCCGGCGGGGTGTGTCAAACGGGTCCAAACGCGCAGACGCACGGGTGATCGAACCCGGCGCGAATCACCGGACGACTCCCGGAGGCTCCGTTGACCGACGAAGCAGCCACGCGCGAGCGGAAAACGATGGCGGTACCGCCCCGGTACCGCTACGCGACACGCCTGAACAGCGTCCGGGCCGGCATGCCTGGCCAGTCGGTGATCGAGGCGATCAAGGCCGTCGGGCGGGTGCCGGGTGCCGGGGCGATCGAGCTCAACGCGCCGCAACACCTGGACGGCCAGGCCCCGGGCTCGATCCGGGCCGCGGTCGAGGCGACCGGGTTGCCCGTCACCGCGCTCAACCTGCGGTTCGAGGGAGAGAGGTTCCGGGATGGGGCGTTCACCAATCCGGACAGGACGACGCGTCAAGCGGCGATCGACATCGCCCGGGCGGCGGTCGAAGGAGCCGTCGGCCTGGGGGCCGACCACGTGATCGTCTGGCTGGCCGACGACGGCTTCGACACGCCTGGTCAGGTCGACTACCGGCAGGTCTGGGATGACGCGGTCGATGGTGTGGCGATGATGGCGCGGCACGACCCGTCGGTACGAGTCAGCATCGAGTACAAGCCCCGCGAGCCCCGCGCGTTCAGCGTGTTCCGGACGATGGGCGATGCCCTCCTCGCGGCCCGCCAGACGGGGTCGCCGAACGTGGGGGTGACGCTCGATGTCTGTCACGCCCTGATGACCGGGGAGTACCCGGCGATGGCGGCGACGTTGGCCCTGGCCGGGGGGAAACTGTTCGGGGTCCACCTCAACGACGGGCACGGCCGGGGCGATGATGGTTTGCCGGTGGGCAGCGTGAATCCGTGGGCCACGCTGGACCTGCTGCTCACCCTGCGGGACGAGGGCTACGAGGGGACGATCTACTTCGACACCTTCCCCGTCCGCGAGGACCCACTGGCCGAGTTCGCGGCCAACATCGCCACGGTGGAGCGCTTCGAGGCGGTCATCGACCGGTTGGACCGGGACGCGCTGCGGGCGGCGAGGGCGGCCCACGACGCGCTGGCCGTGGCCGATCTCTGGCAGGCCGCGTCGGCGGAGCGGGCTCGGGAGATACCATGACGATACCGCTCACGCCGCGCGTCATCGTCGTCGGCAGCCTGCACGTCGACTTGATCGCGACGGTGGAACCGTTGCCCGGCCCGGGCGAGTCGGTTATCGGCTCCTCGGTCCCGACCGCGCCGGGTGGCAAGGCCGGGAACCAGGCCGCCCAGGTGGCCCGCTGCGGCGTGCCGGTGGCCCTCGTCGGTCGAGTGGGCGACGACGCGCACGGTGACCTGCTGCGGGAGGCGTACCGCACGATCGGGATCGATACCGGTGGGATCGTCGTCGCCGCCGGGGGGCAGACAGGCGCCTCGACCGTGCTCGTCGATGCCACCGGTGGGTACCTGTCGGCGATCGTGCCGGGTGCCTCCGCGACCTGGGGCCGGCCCGGCGTGGCGGCTACCCTTGGACCGTTCACCGCCGCGGCGGTCCTGATGGTCCAAGGTGAATTGCCGGCGACGATCTCGCTCGCGGCGGCCCGGTGGGCCCGAGAGCGGGGCATGACCATCGTCTCGAACCCCTCGCCGGCACCATCGGCCGACGACGTCCCGATGCGGGAACTGGTCGGGTCGAGCGACGTCGTGGTGATCAACCGGCAGGAGCTGGACGCGCTGGCCCTGTTGTTCGGCGTCAAGCCACCGCGGGTCGAGCGGTCCGATGTCTATGCCACCGCGACCGCGTTGCGGGCCAAGGTCGCGGGGTCCAGGCTGATCGTGACGCTGGGTGAGGACGGTGCGGTGATGGTCGACCCGAGCGGGGTCTTCGCGGTGGCGCCCTATCCCGGGACGACCGTGGTCGACACCGTCGGCGCGGGGGACGCGTTCCTCGGGGCCTACGTCGCCGGCTTCGTGCGCGGACTGGCGACGGGGTCCGCCCTGCGCTACGCCGCGGTCGCCGCCTCGCTCTCGCTCCGCGGGCGGGGCGCGCTGGCGGCCCAAGCGTCCCACGAGGCCATCGTGGCCGCGACGCCGCGGGAGGCGACGCCGTGGATCAGGTACCGCTGATCTTTGCCCGGGCGGGGGCGATTACCGGGCTGGCCCCATTCCCGGCCGGACGTGGCTTCCGGCCGGTCTTGGCCGGACTGGTCTGGACCCCATTGCCTCCGGCCCCGCCGACGCCCCCGGGCCGTTCCTCCAGGACGCAATGGACGATGTCGTTGAGCTGGTCCTGAAACCACTCGCCGACATCCTCCCGCTCGACCGCCTGGCGGAGGCGTTCCGCCCGCCGGCGACGCTCCCGCAGCGGCATCGTCAGGGCGCGGTAGAAGGCCTCGGCGGTGCCCTCGACATCGGCCGGGGCGACGATCAGGGGCTCGTCGCCGAGCTGGATCGCGGCGCCGGCGCCCTCGGAGAGGATCAGGACGCCGTTGCGTTCGTTGAGCAGGCAGCCCTCCTTGGCGACCAGGTTCATGCCGTCGATGATCGAGTTCACCAGCAGACGTCGTACCACTTCATCGCCGCCAGGGCCCGGGCGTAGTTCTCACCCATGATCAGGTGGATCGGTTGCCAGCCCAGGGCGACGTTGGCGTACTTGGCATTGATCCGGCCGACCGAGGCGCTGATGTCGTCGAGGTAGTTCTGGTATTCCGGCACGTCCAGGCGGGAGGGGACGGTGATGGCGATGAAGTTGACCTTGCCATGGAACTCCGGGTGGCACTCCAAGAAGCGGTCGAAGGCCAGGAAGCCGCGGACGAAGTTCTTGCTCGGCTCGGCGCGGTCCACCCGCAGGATCGTGAACTTGTTGGCGTGGGTGGTCAAGTAGGCCTCGTGGCCTCGGGCCTCTCGGCTGTAGGCGTTGCGGCGGACGGCCTCGACATCGATGGAGATCGGGTAGGCGCGGACCTCGGTCCTCCGGCCGCGCCAGGTGACGGCGCCGCCCGTGTAGTCGACCACGACGCCGGGGACATAGGCCTCGCAGGTGTACATGAACGAGCGGGCGTGGGCAGGAGTCTGGAAGCCGCAGATGTCGTTGCCGAGCATGCCCTCGCAGATCGCACGGCGCATGTCCATCGGCAGCAGCCGCCAGTAGTCGGGATCGGGCCAGGGGATGTGGACGAAGTGCTGGAGGATGGCATCCGGCACCCGCTCCCGGATCATGCCGCCCACCAGGTAGAGGTGATAGTCCTGGAGCATGATGACCGGAGGCAGGTCGGATTCGCCGCTGGCGGCCAGGACTTCGTCGGCGAACATCTGGTTGACGGCCACGTACCCGTCCCTCCAGGCGGTCCAGGTCTCGAAGGTGATGTCCGGGGAGCGCGGGGTGTCCCAGAGGTAGTGCTGGAGGAACCAGAGGAGGGGATTGCTGATCACGTTGTAGTACTGGTGATAGCTCTCGGCCGACGGGACCACGAACCGGACCCGGAAGTCGGGCGGGGCGCCGCCCTCGGTCGGGGGAGAGATCAGGACCTCGCCGAGCCGGTCCGCCTCCGCCGCACGCTCCCGGTCACCGTCGGTCATCGCGGCGGCGATCCAGACCGGTTGGCGCTCCTTGGCGATCGCGCTGACGGCGGTGACGACGCCACCGCTGCCCTTCCGCGAGGAGAAGGTACCGTCGCTCTCCCGGCTGAAGGTGACCGGACCCCGGTTCGAGGCGATGATCAACATCCGCCCGCCGAGGGGATCGACCGGGCGCGTCAATCCATTGTCCCCGGCACCATCGACCGGCCGGACCCGTGGGACCGTTGGCATCGTGACACCTCCTCTCATGCGGACCGCTGACGCGGAATGCCGGATCGTCCCGCGCGATCGCGTCTGGCCGCGATCCGACTCCACGGCATTATGCCGCCTCCGTCGCGGCGGTGGTGAGCCGGGAGATCACCGGCCGGTGGCCGGTCCGGTCGTAGTATGATTGGGCGATACGCACCCGACTGACCCGCGCCACCGAGGAAGGACTGGCCCGCATGTCCGCCATGCACCTCCCCAATGAACCCATGTATGGCGACGAGTCCTCGGTCCGCCGGTGTCCGTGGTGTGGCGACGCCGATGTCCGTCTGGTGACCCGCGGCTACACGGGCCCGACCGACGAGGTGGACCAGTATTTCACCTGCCGCACCTGCGGCGAGACCACATACGAATTGGTCGCCAAGAACGGGCGCGAGATGCGGATGGGGCGCTATCGGCCCGGCGACCTGTACCGGGAGGCGCCGGGCCAACACCACTACCGCGTCTCCCGGGTGCTGAAGGTCGGGGTCAACGAATACCTGATCTACCTCCAGCCAGTCGCCTCCGTGGATGTCGCCAGCCGCATCTGAACGGGCCTGGTGAATGGTGGTTGATTATCGCGGCCGCCCGGCCGATCGTCCGGACGCAGGCCTCACGACGCTGTCGTACTGGCAACCTCACCCCGATCCGCGTCCCATACCCAGCGCGTCATCCCCTCCCCGAGCTGATAGCCGCCCGACCACCGGGTCGGGAGGTCGGGGGCCGACCATGCCGTCGCCCGGTCGCGGACCGCCCGGCCGGCATCGGTGATCGCCACGGTGCGTTCGCCGTCCCACCCGGTCTGGCCAGGGATGGGGGCTATCCCCTCGCCCTCGGTCCTGACG
>JACCVE010000560.1 GCA_013698285.1 Chloroflexia bacterium
GCTGGTAGGTCAGCGGGTCGCCCAGCGGCACCGCGGCCGGCAGCCCGCTGGGGACCAGTTCGGCGACCACATTGGCGACCAGGATCGGGAAGGCGACCCGCTGCCGGATGTTCGACTGCTCGATGTCGAAGCCGATCGTCACCGCCGGGCGCCCCTCCAGCTCGGAGCGGAACAGGATCGGCCCGGCTTCGGCCGACACCACCGGCGGCTGTCCACTCGCCAGCTCATAGACCGGGACCGGGCCGAAGGTCAGCCCGGCCAGGTCCACCCCCCGCAGCAGCGGGTCGTCGGCGGCGACCCCGGTCACCGCCGGGGAGACCATCTCGCCCCGGGTCGGGAACGGGCTGCCGGGGGGCGGCTGGACGAACAGCAGCGCCGCGTCCGGCAGGGTCGCCGGCGGGGCGACGCGCTCGAAGACGACCAGGTCGAAGCCGCCCTGGACCCGGGCCGCCGCCTGGTCCGAGGTCACCGCGGTCACCCTCGCCCCGGGCAACACCTCCAGGGCCCGCTGCAGTGCCCCCGGCAAGTCGGAGACGAGGAGGATCTCCAGGGCCAGCGAGCTGTCCTGGAACAGGATCAGCGCGGCCCGGTCATCCTCCGGCAGGGCATCGCTGGTCAGGATCTCGACCCCGACCTCCCGCACCCCAGGCGCCAGGCGCCAAGTCAGCTCGACCGGCTCTCCCCCCGGCGGCAGCGTCACCTCGTCTCGCCGGACCTCGTAGCCGTCGGTCCGGACCAGCACCTGGACCCGGGCCAATTCCGCCCCGAAGTTCCCCAGCCGGGCGAATAGGTCCGACCGGCTGGCGTCGCCGGGGGCCGACCGGCTCGACAGGCCGGTGACGGCGATGTTGGCTGGCGGGTCGGCCGGGTCTCCGACCAGCACCAGCCGTACCGGCGCCCCCAGCTCCGCCACCACCCCCGGGTCGGCCGTCAGGGCCCCGTCGGTGATCACGACCACCTCGTCGCGCTGGCCGGGCAGGAGGAGGTCACGGGCCAGGACCAGCGCCCCGGTCAGGTCGGCCCGCCCTCCCGGTGCCGGGGTCTCCCCCAGACGCTCCCGCAGCCGTGCCAGCGCCGCCTGGTCCGTCGCCCCCATCGTCACCGTCCGCGTCCCGAGGACCAGCACCGTCGCCACGTCCCCCTGCCGGAGGTCCCCCAGCTCGTCCAACGCCGCCTGTCGGGCCAGGCGGAACCGGCGTTCGCCCGCCCCGGCGTCGCCCACCGTCATCCCCATGCTGGTCGAGCCGTCGAGCAGCACGATGACGTGGCGAGCCTCGGCGGGCGCCACCAATCCGGCCCAGGCATCCGTCACCGCCGGCCGGGCCAGGCCGATCGCCAGCAGCCCGGCGATCAGGAGGTGGAGCAGCAGCAGCACCGTCAGCGGCGGCCGCCGGAACCGGGTCGTGTCGGTCTGCTCCCGGGCCGCCAGGTGCCAGAACCGCAGCGCGGGCACCGGCCGGGGCGGCGGGATCGTGTTCCGCATGTGCAACAGCACGATGGTCGGCAGCGCCAGCAGGGCCAGGAGACCGGCGGGGACCAGCAGTTGGGGCGTGATCATCCGAGGATCCCCCGCTCGCGCAGCAGCTTGGCGACCAGCGTCTCCAGCGGCCAGTCGGTCTGGAGCCGGATGTACTCGACGTGTTCTCCCCGGCAGACGGCCTCCAGGCCCTCCAGCCAGGCGCCCATCGACGCCCGGTAGTCCGCCAGCACCGCCTCGCCCGGCACCACCCGCAGCCGGCCGCCGTCCTCGACATCGACCAATTCGGCCGCGACGGGCCGCCCGCCCGCGGAGGGCGCCAGCATTGCCGCCGGGTCCAGCTCGGCCGGGTCCAGCACCTGCAGCACGCTGGTGTGCCAGCCGTGGGCGCGGTACCAGCGCAGCGCCGTGACGAGGTCCTCCGGGTCGCCCGAGAGCAGGTCCGAGATCAGGATCAAGATGCCGGGCCGCCGCCGCCGGTGGCCATATTCGGAGAGGACCCGGGCCACGTCGGTCGTCCCGCTGGCCCGGATCGCCCCGGCGAAGCGCAGCAGGGGCACGGCCTGGTTGCGCCCCTGGGCCGGGCCGAACGGGGCCGCCGTATCCGCCCCGAAGGGCGTCAGGGCCACCCGGTCGAAGTGCCAGAGCGCCACGTAGCCGATCGTCCCGGCCAGCCGCCGGGCATAGGCCAACTTGGTCGGCCCGGATGCCCCGCCCCGCCAGTCCATCGAGGCGCTGGCGTCGATGAGCAGGTGGATGTCCAGTTCGGTCGTCACCTCGCTCATCCGGACGAACAGGGTGTCGAGCCGGGCGTAGGTGTTCCAGTCGATCCGGCGAAAATCGTCGCCCGGGCTATACCGCTTGAAGTCCGCGAACTCCGGCGAGGACCCCCGCCGCCGCGACCGGTGTTCTCCGACCAGCCCGGCCGACAGCGTCGACCGCGATTGGACCGACAACCCCCGGAGTTGGGCCAGGAACGCCTCCGTGAACAGCGCCTCCCCATCCCCGCCCGCGCGCCCCGCCCCGCCCGCGACAGGTCCCCGCCCCGGCTCGGGTCCGCCCCGACCCGCCCACGGCTTCCGGGCCGCCCACGCCCGTACCATCAAGAGCCGCCCTGCCGGGTGGCCGGAAGATGCCAATCCGCCGGTAGCGGCGCCGCTCGCCGCGACCGGTGACCGGAGGGGTCGTTCACCGTCGAAACGTTCGTCAGCGCGGCGGGCACGGCGAGCGGCGTCCCCAAAAGGCGTCCGGCAGCATCCCTCCGGGATCGGTCGCGTCGAAGCTGCGGCGGGTGGCAGGGCGCACCAAGCGGCGCCCCGACGGGATACGTGGCAGTACCAGCCATCGTCTGGCAGGAGACCTCCGACGGGCACGCACGCCTGTGGGAACATCCTTGTAGGGGCGCTGCTCGCCGCGCCCTTCCACCCAACGCACCGTCCGATGACGGACGACCCACCTGGCGACCGAACGCGATCCGCCCAATGGGCCAGACACCCCCTCCGCCTCGCGCCGCCACGGCGACGCACGCCCACCCATACCCCATCATGGCGCCGCCGGGTCGGAGAAGTAGTCCTCGACCACGTCCCGGTAGGCGGGGGGAACCCGGTTGCTGTCCGGGCCCGCCTCGCCGACCTCGCCCTGGGTGGCGTTGCCGCCCCCGCTGGCCGTACCAGACCCGGACCCGAGACTGGCCGACCCGCTCGATCCGCCGGTCTGGACGCCCTGGCCGCCGGTGCCGGAGAGGCTGACCGTGGTCTCGGTGTCCCCCGGCGCGGTGGTCCGCTCGCCGGTGGCCTGGCCGGCCTCCGTCACCTGTTGCTCCCCGGGCTCGCCGCCCGGCTCGCCCTGGCCGGAGTCGCCCGGTTGCCCGCTCCCCTGGTCGCCCTCGCC
>JACCVE010000572.1 GCA_013698285.1 Chloroflexia bacterium
CGACCGGGTCGCGGGGTCGGCCCGTTCGGGGCCAGGAGGACGGGGCGGTTCCAGTCGATGCCCGCTTGCCCCACCGGTGGAGGACGTCCGATCCCGAGTGATCATGTTCGCTTGGACGGCCGGATGGCGGTGGAGGCCGGTGGTAGGACCAAGACCACCGGTGCCCGGGCCGAGGAGCAGGATGGCCTGGCCAGGGGGACCGATCGCTGGGGCGGGGACATCGATCACCGGGGTGGTCCGATCACCGCGGCGTCTGGGTCCTCGGGCGGTCCGGCCCTCGCCGGTGCGCCGGTCGGGTTCGGTCCAGCCAATCACCGGGCGTCGCGTGGGGCGGGTCATCGAGGCTCGAAGGTGAGGACGCCTTCGGCGATGGTGGCGCCGGGGGCGATGCGGATGCCGTTGGTGAGGATGTTGCCGGCGCCGATCCGGGCACCGGCACCGACCACGGTGTCCCCGGTGAGGTCGCAGCCGGGACCGATCGTCACACCGTCGCCGACGATGGACCCGGAGACGGTGGTCCGGTCGCCGAGGGTGACGCCGGACCAGAAGACGGCCCGGTCCACCGTGCAGAGGCGGCCGATGACGCAATCGGGGCCGATGCAGGCCGGGCCGATCAGGCGGGTCCCGGCGCCGATCGTGGTGCCGGAGCCGACGGTGACCGGGCCGAAGACGCGAACGCCCGGGAAGCGGCCGGGGGTGACCAGGTCCGGCTGGACCGAGGGCAGGGCGACCTGGCCGCGCAGGGCCTCGTCGTGGGCGGCGCGGTACCGCTCCGGGGTGCCGAGGTCGCGCCAGAAGGCGTGGGTGCGGAAGCCGGCGACGGGGTCGGGCGAGGCGATGAGGGAGGGATAGAGGTCGCGTTCCAGGGAGCGGACCTCGCCGGGGGGGAGGACATCGAGGGCGCGGCGCTCCAGGATGGAGCCGCCGAGGTTGACCCAGGGCGAGACGGCCTCGGCCGGGGAGGGTTTTTCGACCCAGCGGAGGACGCGGCCGGCGTCGTCGAGGACGACCATCCCGTAGGCGGAGGGGTCGGCGACCTCGGCCAGGGCGACGGTGGCGATCGCACCGGCGGAGCGGTGGTGGGCCATCAGGGCGGTGAGGTCGACGTCGGTCAGGATGTCGCCGTTGAAGATGATGAAGCGATCATCCCGCAGCATCGGCTCGGCGTGCTTGAGGGCCCCGGCGGTGCCCAGGGCGCGTTCTTCTTGGGAATACTCGATGGCGAGGCCGAAGCGGTCCCCGTCGCCGAAGTGGGCCCGGATGGGCTCGGGGAGGTGATAGGTACTGAAGATCAGGTGATCGACGCCGTGGCTGGCGAGCCAGCGGACGACGTGTTCGAGGAAGGGCCGGTTCATGACCGGGATCATCGGCTTGGGGGTGGTCAGGGTCAGGGGCCGGAGCCGGGTCCCGAGCCCGCCGACGAGGATGATCGCTTCGATGGGATGCTCTCCTTGGGATCGCGAGATCGCGCCCGGATGGGCGATGCCGTGGGGATGGCGTGGTCCCGGCGGCAGGGCGATGATACCAGCGACAATGGCCGACGCACCGGAGTCGATCGGGAGCCTCGGGGGTATTCGGACGTGATCCGCGAACGATGCCGTGCGATCCGTGGGTCGATTCGCCGAGGTGACCGGACGCACGCGAGGTGACAGTGGCGATCGGGGAGGATACCTGTGATGGTCGATACGCGGGAGCCGGTGTTCTTCCCGTCGCCGGACGCGTTCCGGGCCTGGCTGCGTGACCATCATGCCGAGGCTCGGGAGGTTTGGGTCGGCTACATCAAAGTCGGGACGGGCAGGCCGAGCATGACGTGGCCGCAGAGCGTGGACCAGGCGCTCTGCTTCGGCTGGATCGACGGGGTGCGCAAGCGGATCGATGACGACAGCTACATGATCCGGTTCACGCCGCGGGCGACGCGGAGTATCTGGAGTGCGGTGAACATCGACCGGATGGGCGAGTTGATCGGACAGGGCCTGGTCCAGCCCGCGGGATTGGCGGCATTCGGGGCCCGGAGGGAGGATCGGTCCCGGGTCTATGCCTACGAGCAGCAGGATGCCGCCGTCCTGGGTGAGGCGGACGAGGTCCTGTTCCGGTCCAACGAGCGCGCGTGGACGTTCTTCCAGGACCAGGCGCCCTGGTACCGGCGAACGGCGATCCGGTGGGTGACCAGTGCGAAGCGGGAGGAGACGCGGCAGCGTCGCCTGTCGGCCCTGATCGCCGACTCCGGCCAGGGCCGGACGATCCCTTCGCTCACCCGGCCGGCGAGGACGACGGACCAGTCCTGACGACCTCGTCACGGCGCCGGGCCACGTCTCACCCATGGGCGGCACCGCGGCACCGGGGCGCGGTGTCGGGCCGGACGGGGAGGGCACCGGACGCCACCCGCAATCGTCCGTGCCTGGACCGGCACCTCGCCTGAGCCCGTCTTGGCGAGCCAGCCCGACCGTGCCGGGCGGGCCAGGCAGGCCGAACCTACCCGGCACGGTCGGACT
>JACCVE010000618.1 GCA_013698285.1 Chloroflexia bacterium
TCCTCGCGTTACCGGTACTGGTCGTCGTCCGCCGGATCGACGGTGTAGGGGCGGCTCAGGCCCGCGTACCGGTCCCCGCCGAGGTGGTGCAGCGTCTGCCCCGCATCCTCGGCGACGTTCCAGACGCTGCCGAAGGCCTCGTCCAACGCCTGGACCCGCAGGACCCGGCCGATGAACAGGTCGTGGTCCCCTAGGGTCTGACGGTCGAGCAGTCCGCACTCGATGTGGGCCACGCACTCCGCCACCAGCGGTGCCTCGATCTCTAACCCCTCGGCCGGGGTCAGCCCGCAGGCGGCGAACTTGTCCCCGCTCCGGCCCGTGGTCGTTCCGGCAAGGTGGACGGCCCCGATCAGATCGGCGGTGGGAACGTTGAGGACGAACTGCTCGGTCTTGGTCACGAACTCGTGACTGAGCCGGGACGGGTGGACCGCGACCCCGACCAGGGTCGGGTCGAAGCTCAGGGCCAGCGTCCAACTTGCTGCCATGACGTTCGGCTGGTCGCGATACATCGTCGAGAGCAGGGCCACTGGCCCCGGCACGAGCAACCGCAGGGCGTCGCGCGCCTCGAGGATCACCTTCGTCGCCAATTGATCTCACCTCTCCGGGTTGGATGTGACGTGCTCAACGGGTGCCAGACCCCTCCGCTCACGGTCCGCTACATCAGCGTCGCGGCGAAGATCTGCCAGGCCAGCGCCGATTTGGCGACGGCGCTGAGACCAATGTAGACCCATTCGCCAAACACGTACCGACGCCAGGGCCCGACGCGGCGGTACTGGAGCCACTGGTTGACCGCGAAGCTGTTGAAGAGGAGGAACAGCGACGCCTGGATCGCGTAGACGAAGGTCGGGACGCCTTCGGCATCGGTGGCATTCTCCTCGGCCCCGGCGATGTAGATCACGATCGCAACCCACGGCATGATCCCGGCAAAACAGCCGAACAGGAACGGGCTCCAGTCGGTCGGTCCCCCTCGATCGTCCCCAGCCTCTCGGTCGGCTCGTGGATTGAATCGCTCCATCAGGAGGCCGAACAGGATCATCGCCCCGTTCGTCCCCGCGATGCCGACCAGGGCGGCGATGTCGCTGATCCCCGACAGGGCAGCGATCAAGACGATCATCAGGGTCGCGCTGAAGGTGTACTCATACCAGCGGGCGTAATTCACCCCTCGCCGCAGGTTGCGGACATACCATCCGAAGATACCCGGCACGGAGACCAGCAGGTGGTCGATCGCCGCCATCAGCAGGAAAACCGAGACCAGTGGCCCGACCGGCAGGTCACCTTCTGAGAAAGGCATCGACGGGGACGGGCCGCCCGGTGGTCCCTGGAGATAGAGACCCGTTACCGGCAGGCTGAAGTCGGTACTGAGGGCCAAGATCGCGATGGCCTGAGCGAGGTGGACCAGACCAATGGTCAGGTTGCCGATCCTGAGCCGGCCGAACCCCTCGTCCGAACTCGCGCTGTCTCGTTCCGCACGTTCGTCCATCGCCACGATCGCCATCGGTGTGTCATCCTAGGTCGTTGTCGCGTGGCCCCATCGCTACCGTGGCCGTCGTCGTCCGCACGCATGGACGGTGCCCATGGCGCTTACCGGGCGGGCGGATGTGACCCGCGCGACCGTGGGTACCGCTAATCGTCCGGTGCGCTCGCGTCGCGGAGGGACGAGAGGGTCCCGTCTTGGCTCGCGACGATCACCGCCCCGCCCGCCACGATCGGGCTGGCACTGATGGTGGCCCGGGTCGGGAACCGCCAGGCGGCGACGCCGTCGAGGCCCACAGCGTAGAGCGTCGGGCCACTGCCGGCATAGACCAGGTCCCCGGCCACGGTCGGCGCCGAGGTCACCGGTCCACCCGTCGCGTAGACCCACCGGGGCAGGCCGGTCTCGGCGTCCAACGCCGCCAGCCCCGTCTCGGTGGCCGCGACGTACACGACCCCGTCAACGACCGCCGGGGTCGCGCCGCCTCCCGCCGCGAACCGCCAGCGCTCGGTCCCGCTCCGGGCGTCCAGGGCGAACAGGACACCGCCGCGATTCGTGATGTAGACCGATCCCCCCGCCACCACCGGCGAACCGTGGATCGCCGTCCCCGACGGGAACCGCCAGCGGACCCGGCCGGTCCCGACATCGAAGGCCAGCAGGTCCCCACCGTCGGACCCGATGTAGACCAGGCCCCCGGCGACCGCCGGCGAGGAGAAGAGGAGGTCCCCGACCGCCTCGTCCCAGACCGTCGATCCCGTCTCCGCGTCGACCGCGTAGACGTCTCCCTCCTGACTGGCGAGGTAGAGGACTCCATCGACCACCACGGGCGACGATGGGCCGGCCAGGCGCAGCGCCCGGCGCCAACGGACCTCCCCCGACGCACTGTCGAGGGCATAGAGGTCGTAACCCCCGGCGACGAAGACGGTACCGTCCACCACCGCCGGTGAGGAACGCAGGACGTAGGTGCCGAGGTCGAACCGCCATCGTTCCCGGCCGGTGGCCGCGTCGATGGCGATGAGGAACCCGGCCCGCGTCCCGGCGTAGATGACGCCATCGACCAGGACCGGGGAGGCGAAGACTTCCCCGACCAGATCGACCTGCCAGGCCAGTTGGGGCGCTCCGGCGAACCCCGGGCCGGGATGCTCCCCGGTGTGGGCCGGGTTGCCGAAGGCCATCCGGACATCGTTGCGAGCCCCGGGCTGGACCGCGGTCTCGGATGGGACCGGGGTGACTTCCGCGCCGGTGGTGGCGATGTCCTCCGCCGGCGGCACCAGGGCGGCCAGCGGCCCGGGGAGGTCAGAGCGATCGAGGCTATTGGCGGAGACGACCGTCAGGGTCAGGAGCCCGAGCGCCACCGTGACGGCGCCCGCCCGGTGAAACAGGGGCCGGTCCCGACGCATCTGCCAGATCCCGATCACGGTCGCGACCAGGCCGACCCCCCAGGCCGCCTGGATCACCGCCGGGGAGGCCCGGACGAGGAAAGCTCCGACCGCCACGGCGATGCCGACGCTGACCCAACCGCCTCCGCCGCCCGCCTCGGCCACCGGCAACGGGCTCGGGGGCCGCGTCGCCTCCCGGCCAGCCGGGCGACTGGCGACGCCGGTCC
>JACCVE010000627.1 GCA_013698285.1 Chloroflexia bacterium
GCCTCGACCGCACGGTCGAGGCCGGTCAGGACGCCGGCCCGGGGTCCGAAGTCGTCCAGCGCACCGGCTTTGGCCAGGCACTCGACCACCCGGCGGGAGATCCGGGTCCAGTCGATGGCGTCGCAGAAGTCATCCAGGGTGGCAAACGCACCCCCGGGGCGGCCGGTCCTGGCGTCGAGGACGCCCCGCAGCGCCGCCTCTCCCGCGTTCTTGATCGCCAGCAGGCCGAACCGGACCGCCTTCGTCCCGTCACTCTGCCGCTCGACCGTGAAGCCGAGATCACTTGCATTAACCCGGGGCGGCAACACGGTGATCCCGGCCCGGCGACACTCCGCGAAGTCGGAGACGATCTTGTCCGGATTGCCGATGTCGGTCGTCAACAGCGCGGCCATGAACTCGACCGGGTGGTTGGCCTTGAAGTACGCCGTCTGGGCCGCGATCACCGCGTAGGCGGCGCTGTGGGCCTTGTTGAAGCCATAACCGGCGAAGCGTTCGATCAGGTCCCAGATCGTCCCCGCCAACGACGGGCCGATGTCGTTCGCCGCGCAGCCAGAGACGAACCGTTCCCGGTACTTCGCCATCTCGGCGGGCAGCTTCTTCCCCATCGCCTTCCGCAGGCCGTCACCCTCGGCCATGGTGAACCCCGCCAGGACATTGGCCTGTCGCATCACCTGCTCCTGGTAGAGAGCGATGCCGTACGTCTCCTCCAGGACGGGCTGCATCGAGGGGTGCATGTACTCGATCGGTTCGCGGCCGTGCTTGCGGGAGATGTAGTCGGGAGCCAGCTCCATCGGCCCGGGCCGGATCAGGGCCATCAGGGCGATCAGGTCCTCGAAGCAGGCCGGCGCGACATCGGTGGTCATCCTGGTCGTCATGCCACCTTCCAGTTGGAAGATGCCGACCGTCTCACCCCGCCGCAGCAGGGCGTAGCTCGCCTCATCATCGAGGGGGATGGTCTCGAGCGTCAGGTCGTGCCCGTCCCGATGGACCAGTTCCACCGCCCGGCCGAGGACCGAGAGCGTCTTCAGCCCGAGGAAGTCCATCTTGAGGAGGCCGAGGTCTTCCAGCTGGCTCATCGGGTACTGGGTGGTGATGTCCCCGTCGCTCTTGCCGCCGGCGTGCTGGAGCGGCACGTGCTGGATGAGCGGGTCGCGGGAGATGACGACCCCGGCAGCGTGGGTCGAGGCATGACGAGCGATCCCCTCGACTTTCTTCGCTGCGTCGACCAGCTCCTTGACCAGGGCATCGGCGTCGTAGAGCTTCTGGAGTTCGGGGACCCGGCCCATCGCCCCGTTGATCGTGATGCCGGGGCCGACCGGGATCAGCTTGGCGACCCGGTCCGTCTCGGCGAAGGTCCGCCCCATCGCCCGCCCGACATCGCGGACGGCCGCCTTGGCGGCCATGGTCCCGAACGTCGCGATCTGGGCGACGCGGTCGTCGCCGTACTTGGCGACCACGTAGGCGATCACCTCGTCCCGGCGGTCGTCGGCGAAATCGATGTCGATGTCCGGCATCGAGATCCGATCCGGGTTGAGGAACCGCTCGAAGATCAAGTCGTACTTGAGTGGGTCGAGCGCGGTGACGTCGAGGCTGTAGCAGACGATGCTGCCGGCGGCCGATCCACGGCCAGGGCCGACCAGGATGCCTCGTTCCTTGGCGAATCGGACGAAGTCCCAGACGACGAGGAAGTAGTTGGTGAACCCCATCTCCCGGATCACCCGCAGCTCGTAGGCAAGCCGCTCCCCCACCACGCCGTCGGTATGGCCGTACCGCTGGCGGGCACCCTGGACGCAGAGGTGCTCCAGGTAGCCGTCGGCCGTGTAGCCGTCCGGTAGGTCGAAATGCGGCAGGTGGTAGCCGGTGAAGCCGAGGTCGAGATGGCACATCTCGGCGATGGCGATGGTGTTGGAGAGGGCTTCGGGGAGCTCGCCGAAAACCCGTCCCATCTCCTCGGCGCTCTTCAGATAGAACTGGTCGCTGTCGGTCTTGAGACGCTTGGGATCGCTCAGGGTGGTGTTGGTCTGGACGCAGATGAGGAGGTCCTGGGCGGGGGAATCTTCTTGGTTGCAGTAGTGGACATCGTTGGTGGCGACGAGGGGCAGATCCATCGACCGGGCCAGGGCGATCAGTTCCCGATTGGTCTCGACCTGCTCGCGCAGGCCGTGGTCTTGGACCTCGATGAAGAACCGTCCGGGGGTAAAGATCTCGGCCAGTCGGCCCGCGTTCGCGCGGGCCTTCTCGGGCTGGCCATGGAGGAAATGGTTGGCGACCGGGCCGCCCAGGCAGGCCGACGTGCCGATCAGGCCCTCCGAGTGGGTCGCCAGCATGTCGAAGTCGATCCGGGGCCGGTAATAGAACCCTTCCAGATTCGAGCGGGTCGCCAGGGACAGCAGGTTACGATAGCCGACCTCGTTCTCGGCCAGCAGCAAGAGGTGATACGACTTGCGTTCCCGCTTCGCCACCGGGCCCTCGGAAAGGTAGGCCTCCATGCCGATGATCGGGTGGAGGCCCGCCTTGGTGGCCGCCTTGTACCAGTCCATCGCCGCGTACATCACGCCGTGGTCGGTGACCGCCAGGTGGTGCAGCCCGGTGCGCTTGGCCTGCTCGATGTACTCGGGAATACGACCCATCCCGTCGAGCAGCGAGTATTCGGTATGGAGGTGGAGATGGGCGAACTCGTTCACGTCGGTGTCCCCTCGGCGATGATCTCGAACGCGACAGCGTGACCGGGGTCAGCACGGCTCCCAGAATGACTCCGGTGAACCCAGAGTGGCCGTGGTTCTTTGATCGAGAGTCGGCCCAGCGGTCCGACCAGCCATTCGATCGTGAGACGACACCGACGCTGCTGGGCCGCGAGTGCTGATGTGTACGTACATCATCGTACCACCGTTGGGATGTCGTCCGGCCCGTGGGTCACGGGCGCGTCGCTGAGTGATCCGGCATCCGGCCGTGGCCGGGAAGCGACCTCCTAAACGGACCTCCACCCGGCAGCGGTAGCGACCATCGACGCCCTGATGGCCGTTCTCCGATCTCCGATCTCCGAACATTCGCCCCCGAGCCTTCTCGTCCGTCGTTCCACCCGACTCGGAGTCGGGAGAGGTGGTCGCGATGCTGGCGGACCGTCCGGATCGGTGCGCACGGTCCACGGCGCCCGACCACGGAGGCAATCATGGATGGCGGCCATTCAAGGATCCGGATTGGATCCGTCCAATACCGACGGAGCGAAGGTCCTAGCCTCAGCCCTGGCGGTCAATCGTACGAGGCGGTCGGACGGGCGAGATCACCGTCGCCTGCCCTCGGACGCCTCTCCCGACTCCCTGCCCGGACTCCGGTCATGGATCGCTCAATCCATCGGCATGCCCAAGTGGGACGAGCGGGAATCACGGCCCGCCACCTCCATTCTTATTGGGCAAGTTCCTACTCATTTCTCGGGGATATGTCGCCTAGCGTCGTCTGGACCCCGCGACATCGGGTGCCGGTACTCGATAACGCGCCCCCGCTCGGCCGAGGCGTCGCCGGTTTACGGTCGAGTGGCGACGGAGTCGCTCATCGTTGGTCACCTCCCGACCACACCGCGTCTCCCGCCTCAATGACGTCGCCCCGGGTACGGGATCCCGGCGCGGGTCTTTTGGGCGGAGCGCGTCGATCTAGGCCGCGACGTGGGGATAGCGCGGGCTGACCCGGGGGCGCTCGGGGGCGATCATCTGGATCTGGGCCGAGAGCAGCCGGAGTTGTTCGCGGATCATCTGCCGCAGCTCGGCCGGCAGCCGATCATCCTGGAGCAACCCCAGCACGGCCGACACCTCGGGCTCTTCGGTCAACAGGCTGGTCAGTTCCCGGGGCAGGAATCCGGCCGCCGCCAGCAGCTCGTCCTCGGCGCCGCCATCGACACCGAGCGCGCGAGCCAATTGCTCGACCGCTTCCCGCGTCGGCGTGCGCGACCCACTCTCGAGGCGGCTGACATAGCTATGGTCGAAGCCCGCGCGCTCGGCCAGCTTGCTCTGCGAGACCGCCGCCCGCTCCCGGAGCCCCTTCAAGACCGTCGCGAACCGGGTCCTGCCCTCGAACGAAATCGTCATCACATCCTCCTGTTGCCCGTTAGTCAATCCCGTCATTGACCGTATACGTATGGTACCACGCCATTGCCTTTCGGTCAATAGCATCGAGACGATTCTCCACCGTATCCCCACGGGATGTCGTTGCCGACCCGGTAGCGCCGATCTACAGCGAGCAATGACACAATCAGACGTGGGTGTCGTTGACTGCGGGGCTGCGTCATACTGGTGTCGTTTATCGTGTTCGGGGCGAGATTAGCCGGGATTGCTGTTGGTCATCGGCGTATGCATGGCCATCCAGGGACCACCTGGTCGCTTCTCCGGTTCGGCCGCCGGTTCACCCGGTGTCGATTTGGGCCGGTCCTCCGGATGCCACGATTCGTCAGTGCCGCCCCTGATGTGGACAACCCGGACAGGGAGGACGCTCGTTGTGGACGGGCCGGCGGAGTCGCGTTGGACGCTGTGTCGCTCCCGCCCTGTTCGGGCCGCCGCGACGATGGCGTTCTCGTTGCTCGTCACCTCGCCGGGCCGCCCACACTGCCGGCCGCCCCACTGGGCCGACGGGT
>JACCVE010000041.1 GCA_013698285.1 Chloroflexia bacterium
CCCGGGCTACGCGTCGATATCGCCGCCCTGTTCACCGGTCTGCCAGCGGCATCCTGAAGTCCAGCCCGTTTTCCGTGGAGGACACCAGATGGCCACGACCGCTCGATCGTTGACCTACGACGACTACGCCGCCTTACCAGACGAAGGGGCAGGCTACGAGTTGATCGGTGGAAAGCTGTTCGAGATGCCGTCGCCTTCGCAGATGCACCAAGAACTGCTCGCTCGCCTGTTCATCTTCCTCCGCGCGTTCGTCGGGCGAAATCAGCTTGGCAAAGTCTATTTCGCTCCTTTCGACACTCGACTCTCGCCGCATGACGTCGTCCTCCCAGATCTCTTCTTTGCCGGCCGGGACAGAATGGATGCGGTCCGAGGGAACCAATTCCTGGGTGGCCCCGATCTGGCCTATGAGATTCTCTCGCTATCGACGCGCGCGTGTGACCTCGCCGTCAAGATGCGGCTCTATGCCGAGGCTGGAGTGCGGGATTTATGGATCGGGGACATCGACCCCCCTGAAGTGCGTGTCCTCAGGCTGCATGACGGCGAATATGTCCCCGTCCCGGCGGTGAACGGGGTGGTCGAGTCGGCGTTGTTGCCTGGGTTGCGGCTCGACCTGTCCGGATTGCTGTCAGACCTTGATGAGATGGGCTGATCCGTACGGCGTACGGCCGGAGTCAACCAGCGCCTATTCGCCGCCGCTCAATCGTCCTTGGCCTTGCTGTCGCCCTTGACGGTGATGATCGGGGTCAGGGTATGGACGATCTCGACCAGGTCGGCCTGGCGGGCGAGGACCTCCGTGATGTCCTTGTAGGCCTGGGGAGCCTCGTCGATGTAGCCCTTCGAGGGGCGAGTGTGAGTGCCGGTGAGGGCGGTCTTGAACGCTGCCTCGGTGATCGCCTTGCGGGCCTGGTTGCGGCCCAGGCGGCGGCCGGCCCCGTGCGAGCAGGAGGCGAAGCTGGCGGGGTTGCCCCGGCCCCGAACGATGTAGCTCGGCGCGCCCATGCTGCCGGGGATGATGCCGAGCTCGCCCGCGAGCGCGGACGTGGCGCCCTTGCGGTGGACGACCATTTCCCGGTCGCCGTGGCGTTCGAGCCGGGCGAAGTTGTGGTGTATGTTGATGAAGGCGTCGCGGCCGCCGACCTCATTGGGGTCCATGTCCATTGCCCCGAGCATCGCCTCTAGCATCCTGTACCTGCTCTCCCGCGCGAAGGAGGTGGCCCAATCCATGTCGTGCAGGTAGTCCTGACCAACGTGGTCATCGACCGGCAGGGACCATAGGTCGCGCGGGAACTCCACGCCGCGGGCCCCGGCGAGATCGCGGGCCAGATCGGTGTAGTGATCGGCGATGCGCAGGCCGGTGTGGCGGCTGCCAGAATGGACCATCAGCCAAATCTCACCGTCCTCATCCACTTGGGCTTCGAGGAAGTGGTTGCCGCCCCCGAGCGTGCCGAGTTGCGGTGCGGCTTTGGTGGTCATCAGTGGCTGGAGCGGCTCGGCGCGCAATGCCGCGTCGAGGCCGTCCCAGCGCTGGGGCACGCGATGGGCTTTGAATCCGGTCGGGACGGCGTCCTGGACCTTCTGTGCCCAGGCGCCCCACCAGCGGGCGTCCATCCGCTTCGGCTTGTGGGTCCGGCCGGTGGAGACGGCACACATGCCGCAGCCGATGTCGACCCCGACGGCGGTCGGAACCACCTCGGCGACGGTCGGGAAGACGCAGCCGATCGAGACGCCGAAGCCGACGTGGCAGTCGGGCATCACGGCGACGTGGGGGCCGACGGCCGGGTGGGAGGCCGCGTTGCGGAGTTGTCCCATTGCCCCGGCGTCGATCTCGTCGGGGGGCAGCCAGGTCTTGATCGGGACCCGAAGCCCGGATTCCTCGATCGTGACCATCCCCAGGGGCAGCGGCGCCCGCGTCGGCGAGTCCGCCGGAGATGTCTGGTCGTCCATCGTGTCCATTCCGTCCCATCTCGAGCGTCACCGGAGATCCACCCGCCGGCGACCCGACGAGCGGTCGGCACGGACTGGCGGTCGATGGACCGGGGAGCATACTCGATCGGGGTTAATGCAAACGAGACTGGCGAGGCACGCTCTCTGGCCGGTCACCGGATGGAACGGGCGTGCGGCTAGGTCGGCAGGTCGCGGCGGGTGAACACGGTATAGCCGCCTGCGACGCCGGCCAGGCCAGCCAGGGCCAGGACGAGGGCATGGTCGAGGGGGATGCGGCCGTTGACGAGGGCGTCGGCCGGGTCGTAGTAGTCGAACAGGCTGATGAAGCCGAGCGGTTCGATCAGGGACCAGATCGTGGCCAGGTAATCGATCACGTAGAAGATCACGATGCCCGTGGTCGCCCAGCCGACCGCCCGGCTCGTGGTGTCGGCCGCCGCCGAACCGCAGAGGGCCAGGCCGCCTATGGCCCAGAACAGGAGCCAGCAGACCGAGATGGTGGTCAGCAAGTGCCACCAGACGAGGGTGCCCGCGGGCCGGGCGATGGCCATCCCGAGCAGCAGCCCGACCATCCCGGCGACCGACAGGGCGGTGACGACGATGACGAGACCCAGCACACGGGAGAGGTAGACCCGCGGGCGCGAGACGGACCGGGCCAGGGCCAGTTGGATCGTGCCCCGCTCCATCTCCCCGGCCAGGCCCCGGGCGGTGAAGGTGACCAGGGCGGCGGACGTCAGGGTGATGTAGAGGGGATGGGTGAAACCCGTCGAGAGGTAGCCCGCCAGGCCTGAGACGGCGATGAACTCCGGCCGGGTCCGGGTCAGGGCCTGGATCGAGGGCGGCAACGTGCGGATCAACGCTTCCAAGCCGTCCGTGCCGCCCAGGGAATCGGCGACGGGCGGGATCACCATCTCGAAGAGGAGGATCGCCAGGAGGAGGCTGGCCAGGCCAATCAGGCCGCGTCGCAGCAGCCGCCCGGTCATCAGCAGGGTGATCGTCATCGCGGTCCCCCGGCCGTGGTGACCACTTCCCGGGTGAAGACGTCGTCGTCGCCCAATTCACTCCCCAGGCCGGTGGTCCCGTCGCTCGCCGGCGGGAGCGCGGTGAGGGCGACCCCCGCGGTGCCATTCGGGCCGGGTCCGGCCGCTGCCGGTTCGTAGAACGCCATGAAGGCGTCCTCCAGGGTCGGGGATTCGATCGAGAGGTCGCTGATGTCGTGGAGGGCGAGGATGCGCAGGAGCGGGTTGAGGTCGCCATCGATCGCCGCCCGCAGCCGGCCCGCCTCCCGGCTGAGGCGGGTCGCGTTGGGGAGGGCCAGGATGGCGCCGGCGCCGGCGTCGTCGATGCGGACATCGACCGTGCGGCGGCGCAGGCGCAGCAGGTCGGCGACGGCGTCCTGGACGACGAGGTGACCGGCCCGGACCACGGCGACGCGCTGGCAGGTCCGCTCGACCTCGGCCAGGTCGTGCGAGGACATGAAGATCGTCCGCCCGGCCCGGTGACGCTCGCGGAGCAGCGATTCGAAGGCGCGTTGGATCAGGGGGTCGAGGCCGTCGGTCGGTTCGTCGAGGATGAGCAGCTCGGGGTCTCCCTGGCAGGCCATCACCAGGGCCAGTTTCTGGCGCATCCCCTTGGAGAAGGTGCCCAGGCGACGGCGGAGGGGACCCCTGCCGAGTTCGAGGGCGTCGAGGAAGCGGTCCCGCAGGACGGGCGGCGTGCCGCTGAGCCGGGCGGCGTAGTCGAGTTGGTCGTCGCCGGACATGTCTAGGTACAGCGCCTCTGGAGGCACGAGGTAGCCGAGGGCGCGCCGGGCCGCGACGCCCTCGGACCAGGTGTCGAGGCCGAAGATACGGGCCGACCCGGCCGAGGGGCGGATGAAGCCGAGCAAGAGGCGGATCGTAGTCGTCTTGCCCGCCCCGTTCGGACCGAGGAAGCCAAACACCGTGCCGCGCGGCACGACGAGGTCGAGGCCCTCCAGGGCCGTGAGGGGACCATACCGTTTGCGCAGGTCGGATGTCTCGATGGCGGCGGCATCGGAGAGGTGAGCGGTCATCGCGTTGAGCCTAGCACCCCACGTCCGGCGGTGGCCACACCGGGACGACATCCCGGTCCCATCGACGAGGGGGAGAGGGGACGGTTCCCCGGGTGGCGAGAAACGCGGTAGCATGACGGCCGGACTCGAAGATGGAGGGAGATCGACGATGATCGGATTCCCGGATGAACAGGCGCGGACGGATACCGTGGGCTGGCCGAGCTATCGCGAGGCTCCCGTCTATGGCGAGGTGGGGATGGTCGCATCGGCCCACCCGCTGATCAGCGCCGCCGGTCTCCACGTCCTGCGGCAGGGTGGCAACGCGGTCGACGCGGCGGTTGCTGCGGCGGCCGTGGGCAGCGTGACGATGCCGGAGATGTGCGGTCTCGGGGGCGATCTCTTCGCCATCGTCCACCAGCCCGCCGACGCGGGTGGACATGGTCCGGCCGCCGGGGAAACGGTCGCCGTGCTGGGGAGCGGCATCGCACCCCGGTCCGCCACGATCGAAATGATGCGCCGCCACGGCGACGCGGACGGGACCACGATGCCCTATCGCGGCCCGCTGGCGGTCGGGGTCCCCGGGATGGTCGATGCCTACTGCCAGTTGCTGGAGCGGTTCGGCACCTGGTCGTTCGCCTCGCTGGTCGAACCGGCGATCGCCCATGCCCGGGACGGCTTCCCACTTACCGAGGGCGGCGCGCGGGCGATCGCGACGAACGCGGCGATGCTCAGCGAGTTTCCCTCCTCGGCGGCGGTGTTCCTGCC
>JACCVE010000042.1 GCA_013698285.1 Chloroflexia bacterium
CCGCGACGGCGTCCGGGGCAACGACGCCGCCAACGGCGGTCGGAACGCCGACTCGTGTGCGGCCGACCCGCGCGACGCGCGGACAAGCTGCTGAGGGGGAGTGGATATGGGTATGGGTATGAATATGCACGCTTCGATAGAGGGCGTCGACCGCCGGGGCCGGGTCAGGGGAAGGCTCGCGGTCGGGCTGGAGGTGCTTGCCGCCGTGGTCTTCGGAGCGCTGGTCGCCGGTGCCTCGAGCGCCTCCGCCGCTACGCCCGCCACCCCCTACAAGCCGACCCGCGTCGAGGCCCCCCAGCCCGACGAAGGCTGGGGTGAGCGCAGCGCGGCCGCGGGCGACATCGACGGCGACGGGGTGAGCGAGATCTTCGTCGGCGTCCCCGCGGAAGATGTGGGAAGCAAGGGGGCCGCGGGGCGGGTGTATCTGCTGAGCGGCAAGAACCGCTCGGTGATCTCCCGGTTCGAGTCGCCGGAGGTCCAGGAGGGCGCCCTGTTCGGCTTCTTCATCTCGGTCCTAGGCGACGTCGACGGCGACGGCAAGGACGACATCGCAGTGGGCGCCGACCAACACGACGTCTACACGGGGTCAGGTCCGCCCTGCGGCGCGGCCGAGCCCAATGGCTGCAACGAGAGGCAGGGAAAGGCCTGGGTCTTCAGCGGAGACTCCCCCGGGGCGCCCCTCTACCAGCTCGCCAACCCCGAGCCCCCGGCCAACCCAGACGGCAGCGAGAAGGCGCGGTTCGGTTCCCGCATCGGGCGGGCCGGCGACCTCACCGGCGACGGTCGCTCCGAGGTGATCGTCGGCGCCTCGCACAACGACGTCGGACCCGCGGGGGGAGGGTGCGGGGCCGCCAATCCCGTCCCCCCCGGCTGTCGACGGGACGAGGGCCAGGCCTTCATCTTCGACGGCTCGGCCGCCGGACCCGAGGGGCGCGACAGGCTCCTGCGCACCCTCAACATGCCCGACCCCGCGGACCCCGCGACCACCGACCCAGCCGGGAGTTGCACCTCCGAGTGCGGCACCTTCGGCCTCGCCGTGCAGGGGCCGGGGGACGTGGACGGCGACGGCGTGGCCGACCAGCTCGTCGATGCGGGCTCGTGGAACCGCAGCCGCGGTCGCATGTACCTCTTCAGCGGCGACGAGGGCGGCAAGCTGCTCGCGCGGATCGACAGCCCCGAGCCGCAGAACGGGGCCACCTTCGGCTTCCAGGACGCCGCACCTCTCTCGCCCGGCGACGTGACCGGGGACGGCCGCGCCGACCTCTACGGCAACAGCTTCGGTCACTACGGGTCGACGGGGCCAAGCGAGGGCCGCGCGTGGGTCTTCGACGGCGCCGCCACGGTCGCCGCCGGGAGGGGCGTTATGAAGTACGAGCTCACCGATCCCACGCCCGAGATGGGTGGCCAGTTCGGCTTCTCCTTGAACAAGACCCTCTACAACAGGGACGGGACGCCCGACCTCTACGTCGGCCAGTCGCCCCACCACGTGGCCGACCCGGACAGGAACAACCAAAACGGGGGCACGTACGTCTTCGACGGCAAAAACGGGGCGGAGCTCAAGCGCCTCGAGTTGCCCGAATCAGACGTCCAGCCCGGCGATGGGCCGCCCTCCGGCGGCAACGGTCCGGCCCTGGGCTGGAGCGCGGCCGCCCCGGGTGACCTAAACGGAGACGGAGAGCCGGACTACGTCGCCGGGGCCCCGTATCTGGACGTGGGCTCGAAGAAAAACCAGGGAAGGCTCTACGTCTTCCTCTCGGGCTGTGCGGCGGGGACCTCTGCCGGCGTGACCTGTACGAGCCGGCCGGACGGCGGGCAGCAGATCACCGGTACCCCCGGCGACGACACGATCGTCGGGACCGACGAAAACGACGTCATCGACGCCGGAGGCGGCAACGACGTGGTCGTGGCCCAAGGGGGCAACGACGCCGTCAACGCCGGCGCGGGCAACGATTACGTCTCCGGTGGAGAGGGCAACGACCGTATCTCCGGCTCGACCGGTAACGACTACCTCGTGGGCGC
>JACCVE010000047.1 GCA_013698285.1 Chloroflexia bacterium
GTCAGCCGCTGGGAGGTCCGGCCCGAGGATGGATTCCGCCTCGACCTCGACGCCCTGGAACGTCTGGTGAGGCCCGGGACGCGCCTGATCGTGATCAACTCCCCCCACAACCCGACGGGGGCCATCCTGGACGCCGACGGCCTGCGACGGGTCTACGCTCTGGCGGAGTCGGTCGGGGCCCGCGTCCTCTCAGACGAGGCCTATCGCTGGCTCTCGCACGAGGACGGGCCCGAGCCGGTCCCGCCGATGCGCGACCTGGGACCGTTGGGGATCAGCGTCGGCACCTTCTCGAAGCCCTTCGGTTTGCCCGGCCTGCGGATCGGCTGGATCGCCGCCCCGGCTGACTTGGTCGCCGCCTGCTGGGGTGCCCGCGACTACGTCTCCCTGAGCCCGGGCAAGCTGAATGACGCGCTGGCCCTGTTGGCGCTCCGGCACCGGGGGCCGATCCAGGCCCGCAACCGGCAGATCATCGCCGAGAACACGGCGGCGGCGGCGGCCTGGTTCGCGGAGAACGCCGACCTCGTGGCCTGGCGTCCGCCGACCGCGGGCCTGCTGACCATGCTGGCCTACGCCCCGGACATGCCCTCCTTGCCCCTGGCGAACCGGCTGGCGGAAGAGGCGAGTGTGATGTTGGCGCCGGGCTCGACGTTCGGCCTGGAAGGCTACCTGCGGATCGGCATCGGCCAGGAACCGGCCATCTTCCGGCAAGGATTGGAGCGAGCCGCGTCGTTCCTGCGCCAGGTCGCCGCCGAGGTCCCCACCCGGGCGGGGTGGCGAGCCGGGATCGACGCCGGGGCGGCGGTGAGGTGATTCCCGCCGGGCGTGGTCGCGCCGGAGCTGGCCCGTCATGGCGCGTGCCCGGGGGACGTTCGGCGGGTGAGTGTCAGCGCGGGATCACGGGAGCCAAACACCGTGGTTCCCCCATCATCGACCCTACCGGAACCCGACCGCCAGCAGGACCAGCAAGCTCAGACCGAGGGCGATCCGGTAGATGACGAAGACGGAGAAGGTCGAGGTGCGGACGAAGCGGAGCAGACCGGCGATGGCGGCGAAGCCGACCAGGGCGGAGGTGATGCCGCCCACCAGGAACGTCGTCACCTCGGTGCCGGACATGCCGTTCTGCACGGTGTCGAGGACGGACTTCAGGCCCGCGCCGAGGATCAATGGCGTTCCCAGGAGGAATGAGAAGCGCAGCGCCTCGGGGCGACTCAGGCCGATGAACAACCCGGCGATCAGGGTCGCGCCGGACCGGGAGACGCCCGGCACCAGCGCCGTGGCCTGGGCCAGGCCGATCGTCACGGCATCGCGCCAGGTGAGGTGGGTCAGTGTGCGGTGGTGGGCCGCGACCCGCTCGGCGACCCAGAGGAGCAGACCGACCGCGATCAGCAGGACGGCGCTCACCAGGATCGCGCGGGATTGCTGGCCGTCGTCGCCGTGGAAGAACCCCTCCAGGGTGCTCTCCCCGAAGTAGCCCGCCAGGAGACCCGGCACGGTGCCGACGCCGATCAGGAGAGCGAGGCGGGCCTGCTGGTCGCCGGTCGAGGCCGGGTGCGGGAACGCGGGGCTCGGGTCACGCAGCAGGGGGATGGCCCGGGGCAGGGCGGGCGGCAGGGCCCGGGCCATCCCAAACAGGTCGCGCCAGAAGTAGGTGAAGACGGCCGTCAGGGTGCCCAAGTGCAGGGCGGCGTCGAAGGCCAGGCCGGGCTCGTCCCAGCCGAGCAGCCAGGGGACGATCGAGAGGTGGGCGGAGGACGAGATCGGCAGGAACTCCGTCAATCCCTGCACGATCCCGAGCACGATCGCCTGCAGGATACTCATCGCTGGACAATCCTCTCGGGTGGTGTGGCCGTGGGGCGTCGTGAGCGTGCTGGGCCGAGATACCGCACGGCTAGCCGGAGCGGACGCGCCGCTCGGGTCCCCTGCCAGCGTGTCGGATCAGGGGGTCGGAGTCGGGCGCGTCGTCGCGCTGCCCGATGTCATGGGACCGCTGCTCTCGCGCGCCGGGTCCGGCACGTCAGGGTCCGCCTTGAGGTCCTGGATACCCCGCAACGAGAGGTGAAAGCGAGAGCCGAGGACCAGGCCGATGATGGTGATCGGGAAGAAGAGCGCGGCGTGGACCAGGATCGCATAGGTCAGTGCCAGTTCTCGTTGGACTCCGAGGGCACCGTTGACCACCAGCAGGACACCCGCCTCGAACGGGCCGACGTAGCCGGGCGACGACGGGATCAGGGTCGCCAGGTTGGCGACGCCCGTGGTGAGCAACGTCTCAGCCACGCCGAGGACCGCGGCGAAGTCGGTTCCCAGGGCGCGGGCGATCACCCAATACATCCCGGCTTCACACAGCCACGCCAGCACCGATGTTCCCGCGACGAGTCCCAGGTCGGACGCCCGGCGCAGGACGCCGAGCCCGCTCAGGAACGATTCGGCCACCCGCTCGACGCGGTCGGCGAGGGGGGTCGGCAGGGGACCCAGGACGAGTTGGAGCAGGCGGTCGCGGAACGAGCCACCGAGGGTGAGGACGAACAGGCCGATCAGCACCCCGGCGAAGAGGATGAAGGCGACCAGGGTCAGTTGGCGGAGCTGGCTGGTGAAGCTGACCACGGTCGTGGCCGCGAGCATGAAGCTCAGCATCGTCAGGCCGTCGAACAGGCGCTCGATGGCGATCGTGGCCAGGGTAGAGGTCTTCTTGACCCCCGTCTGGCGGCCCAGCAGGTACGCCCGGACGACCTCGCCGGTGCGGAGGGGAAGGACATTGTTCGCGGTGTACCCGACGATGACGACCGGGAAGACTTGACGGGCGGTCAGTGTGGTGATCGGCCGCAGCAGGATCGACCACCGGATCGCCCGGACCCAGACCCCGGCGAAATAGAGGCAGAGCGCCGGGACCAGGAGGCGGTAGTCAGTCTGGCCCAGGGCGTCGCGGATCTCGCCCAGGTCCTGGCCCCGGAAGGCGAAGGCGAGGAACGCCAGGCTGATGATGAATCCCAGCCAGACACGCCAGTTCCTCACTGGACAGCCCTCGCGTCGCGGCACCGGGACGCGGGGGCCCCACGGTGAGGGACCGTGATAAGGATCGGGGAGCATAACGGGTGAACCGCGATGTCGGATCGTGTCACGCCCGTCATGTCCTCCAGCCGATGCCCCGCCGCGACGCCACACCGGCCGGCGCGAGGCGGGGCGAGTATACGTTCACCCGGTCGTCCCACGCCATCGGGGAACGGGAGCGACCGGGGACGATGCCGGTCATCCCCGGCCGCGGCGGGGGGCCGGCTGGTAGCAGTCCTGGCAGAAGACGGGCCGGGACGGGTCGGGCACGAACGGCACGGTCGTCGGCGCCCCACACCGGGAGCACGTGACCTCGGTCAGGGATCGCTCGACGGGCCCCGCCGGGGCCCGGCCGTCGCGGCCGAACTTGGCCTGGACCGACC
>JACCVE010000049.1 GCA_013698285.1 Chloroflexia bacterium
GGGACAACGCCATAGGCGCGGGTTTGCGACGGCGGGTCGGGAACGATGGGGATACCACGAACTACCATGACGGGCCGACCCAGTCACTCCCGATGCCAATGGGCGCCACGGACGGTGCCTCAGTCCACCTCGTCGGCTCACATCCCCATCACGTGGTAGCCGCCGTCGACGAAGATCGTCTCGCCGGTGATCGCGTCGGCCCCGTCGGATGCCAGGAAGACGGCCGTTGAGCCGACCTTGGCCGGCGTGAACGACTCCTTCATCGGCATCCGGTCCCCGAGCGACCCCTTCATCGTCGAGAAGCCGGGGATGCCGCGGGCCGAGGCCGTGGCGACCGGCCCGGCCGAGATCGCGTTGACCCGGATCTTCTGTTCGCCGAGGTCCGCCGCCAGGTAGCGGACGGTCGCCTCCAGCGCCGCCTTGGCCACCCCCATCACGTTGTACTGGGGGAAGACCCGGTCGGCGCCCAGGTAGGCCAGGGTGGTGATGCTGCCGCCGCCGGCCATCAGCGGCATCACGAGCCGGGCCGAGGAGATCAGGGAGTAGACGCTGATCGCGTGGGCGACCTGGAACCCCTCCCGGGTGGTGTCGATGAAGCGGCCCTTCAACTCGTTGGCCGGAGCGTAGGCGATGCTGTGGACCAGGGCGTCGACCCGGCCATGATCGGCCGTGAGGCGTTCCCCCAGGGCCGCCATCTCCTCGTCCGACTCGACGTTGCACTGGTAGACGGTGGTCCCCGGCAGCGTCTCGGCCAGCTTGTCGGTCGTCCGCTTGGCCCGCTCGTCGAGCACGGTCACCGCCAGGGTGGCGCCCGCCCCGGCCATCGCCTTGGCGATGTTCCAGGCGATGCTCCACTCGTTGGCGACGCCCATCACCAGGCAGACCTTGCCGGAGAGCGGCCCGTTCGCCGTCCCGGCCGCCGCCGCGTCCTGTCCCGTGGGCGTCTCGCCCGCCATCGCGACCATCGGTTCCCTCTCCCTCGGAGCCGAATCTGACTCCATCTCCGCGCCCCCCGGCTGGGAGATCGCTTCTCCGTCCTACCGAAACGGCGGCGTACCTCCGGGCGGCATCTCGATGATGCATCATACCCGGGCCAGGTCCCCGCGCACATGTCGCGGGGCCTCCCGGAGCGGTTAGAGAGAGGCGCGGACGGCATGCAGGAGCGGCAGATCCCCATCTTCGACGGGCACAACGACACCGTGCTGAGCCTGCGCGGCACCGGCCGGTCGTTCTTCACCCACGGCACCGAGGGCCACATCGATCTGCCCCGGGCCAAGGCGGGCGGCCTTGCCGGGGGCATCTTCGCCATCTTCGTCCCCGCCCCCGACGAGGCGATCGACATCGCCGACCCCGGCGCCGCCGCGGACACCGCGGTAGCCGAGGCGGTCGCCTCCGACGCCCCCGAGGAGTCGACCGCCGCCACCGCGACACCCGCCGCCGCGCCGGTGATCAACCTGGACCCCGCCGGCATCCCCCTCGCCTACGCCAGCCAGTTCACGATGACCGAGATCGCCCGCCTGCTCCGGATCGAGGCGCACTCCCGGGGCGGGGTCGAGATCGTCCGGGACGCGTCGAGCCTCCGCCGCTGCATCGCCGATGGCCCCTTCGCGATCCAGATCCACATCGAGGGCGCCGAGGCGATCGACGCGGACCTCGATACCCTGGAGGTCTTCCACGCCGCCGGGCTCCGCTCGCTGGGCATCGTCTGGTCCCGGCCGAACATCTTCGCTCACGGCGTCCCCTTCGGCCCCGGCTCCCCCGACACCGGCCCGGGCCTGACCGATCGGGGCCGCGATCTGGTCCGCGCCTGCAACCGCCTCCGGGTGATGATCGACCTCAGCCACCTCAACGAGCGCGGCTTCTGGGACGTGGCCGGACTCTCCGACGCCCCCCTCGTCGCCAGCCACTCCAACGCCCACGCGATCGCCCCGACGACCCGCAACCTGACCGATCGCCAACTCGACGCGATCCGCGACTCGGACGGCCTGGTCGGGGTCAACTTCCACGTCGGATTCCTGCGCCCGGACGGCCAGCGCGACCCCGAGACCCCGCTGGACGTGATCGCCGACCACGTCGACTACCTGGTCGAGCGGGTCGGCCCGGGCCGGGTCGGTCTCGGTTCCGACTTCGACGGCGCGACGATGCCGAATGCCATCGGCGACGCGACTGGCCTCCCGGCCCTGGTCGAGACCCTGCGCGGCCGGGGCTACGACGATGCCACCCTGCGCCAGGTCGGCCACGAGAACTGGGTCCGCGTCCTGGAAGCGACCTGGGGGGCCTGAGTGCCCGATGCCGGGACCCGACTGGGCCAACTCCAACCCGACGCCGTGAATCGAACGATGAGACATCGACACGGGCGTGCCACCGGTGAGTGAGGGAATCTTCGACCGGGAGCACCGGTCGCTGACGATCGGCTCGATCCTGGCGATGTCGACGGTGGCCTTCGAGGGATTGGCCCTGGTCACCGTGGCACCGCTGGTGGCCAGGGACCTGGGGGGCGAGGCCCTCTACGGCTGGATCTTCAGCGCCTTCCTCCTGACCCAGATCGTCAGCACCGTGCTGGCCGGGCAGCAGATCGACCGGCGAGGGCCCGCCACCCCCTTCGCGGTCTCGCTGGTCCTGTTCGGGGCCGGGCTGGTCGTCGGCTCGCTGGCCCAGTCGATGCCGGTCCTGATCGCGGGCCGGGCCCTGCAGGGGCTCGGGGCCGGCGCGGTGGCGACCTGCGTCTACGCGGTGGTGAACCGGAACTACGTCGACGCCCTGCGGCCCCGGATGATGGCGACCATCTCGACGGCCTGGATCGTCCCGTCGCTGGTCGGCCCAGCCATCGCGGGGATCATCGCCGAGGCGTTCACCTGGCGCGTCGTCTTCGCCGGGATCGTCCCCCTGCTGGTGATCTCCGGCGTCCTGGCGACTCCCGCCTTCCGGGGCGATCCCGGTGCGGCCGCGGCGGCCCGGACCGGCGACCGGCGCCTCGGTCAGGCCATCGCCCTGGCGATCGGGGCCGGGGCGTTCCTGGCTGGCCTGGCAACCACCCCGGTCGTCCTCGGGGCGACCCTGGCCATCGCCGGCCTCGCCGTCGCGG
>JACCVE010000052.1 GCA_013698285.1 Chloroflexia bacterium
ATCGTGATCCGCGACCTGACGGACGAGACCGAGGGCAACGCGACGGGCATCGGCCTGGCCGACATCGCCCTGCGCCGGGCCGTGGACAAGATGGACCCGGTCTCTTCCTACATGAACGTGATCACCGCCAAGTCCCCGGCCGGTGTCCGGGTGCCGCTGACCGTCGCCAACGACCGCCAGGCCCTGGCGATCGGCCTGGCCTGCTGCGTCAAAGTCCGGCCAGAGACGGCCCGCATCGTCCGCATCGCCGATACGAAGCACCTCGACCGCCTCTGGGTCTCGGAACCGCTCCTGGCCGACCTGGCCGCGTCGTCGGAGATCGAACCACTCGGCGATCCGCGGGAAATCGCCTTCGATGATGCCGGGATGCTGACCGACGACCTCTGATCACCTCCGGGCTCGGTCCAGTACACATTCCTCCCGTCTCGGCGGGCCGCCGAAGGACACCATGAGCGCGACCGGACACAGCCTCTATTCGTCCTATCGGGAGATGTTGCTGGAGCACCTCTTCACCGGTGCCCTGATGCGGCATCTCTGGCTGCGAGACTTCGGCCGCCTCGAAGTGCTGAAGCCACAGGTGGACAACAGCGGCTACGACCTTGCCCTGGAAGCCCACGGCGTGCTGCGGCACATCCAGTTGAAGTCGTCCCACATCGGCGCCGCCACCGCCGGTGTCAATATTCACGCGGCCCTCGCCAGCAAGCCCAGCGGGTGCGTGGTCTGGATGCGCTTCGACCAGCGCACCCTCGATTTCTCCTCGTTCCTCTTCCTCGGGGGTGAGCCGGGCGACCCGCTTCCCGATATCTCCGCGTTGAAGGTGACCAAGCAGACCAAGCCAAATGCCCAGGGGGTCAAGACGGAACGGCCCAACTTACGCTTCGTCCCCAAGGCGATGTTCCGGGAGCTCTGGACCCTCGACCTCCTCATCGCGCGCCTGTTCGGCGACCCGCCGGTGGACACAGGTACGGCGGCGACGGTCGAGATCCCGAGCGTGCAGACCATGTCCAGTCCCGTCGATTTCGCGGGCGCCGTCTAGACCGGACTGGAGGCGCCGTCGCCCGCGATGTCGCCGTCATCGAGGCCGCGAATCGCGTCCCGAAGCGTGGCCAGCGAGTCCGGGAGGTCGTCCCCCTCCAGGTCCGCCGCGAACGAGCCGAGGGGGAGCGACGGGTCGGCCGCGCCGTACTCGCGGGCCTGGAGATACCGCTCTAGCCGGTCCGCTCCCTTGACGAATCGCGCTTCCGCCGTCCGTCCCGATTCGACCTCCTCCCACAGGGCACGTATCGACGCCGCATCACGCTCCGGCAGGGTCGCGAGCATCGTCTCGATCGCCTCCCGCTCGGCCGCGTGCTTCGCCGCCTGTCTGGTCGTGGAGCGGACCTGCCTCCGCCCGAGGAAGGCCCGCCGCGCCTCGGGATCGAGGGTCGCCAGGTGGTCCGGGTCGTAGGGCGTCGGGTCGCCCGCCAGCGCCTCGGCCAGGTCGTGGACCAGGGCCATCGCCAGCACCCGCTCCCGGTCCAGCCCCGGTTCCTGCCCAGCGGCGACCCAGGCCAGCAGCGCCGTGCGGAACGAGTGGTCCGCGACCGACTCGACCTCCGCCGCCGGGACGCCCGAGTGGAGCCACCCGGTCCGGGCGAGGCGCTTCAGTCGCCCGGCGAGGATGAGGAAGCGGACGAGGCCGGCGGCGGCATCCCCGTCCCCGCGCGACATATCCCAGTTAAGCAATTTTGTCTCGTTTAGCACCGGGATCAGGTCCCCAACGTGTCGCGTAGGAACGCGAGGGTTCTCGTCCAGGCATCCTCGGCATCGGGGAACGACAGCGCGGCCGGGTCGAAGGTCAGGAAGCCGTGTCCGGCCCCGGGGTAGACGACGAACTCGAACTGGCGATCCGCCTCGGCCAGGGCGGCGCGGTAGGCCTCGACCGTGTCCATCCCGACCGCGTGGTCCTGGTCCCCCCACAGCGCGAGCAGGGGAGAGCGCAGGCTGTTCGCCTCGGCCAGGGGCTGGAGGGGCGCCCGCTCCGTCGGCGACGGGGCGGGAAAGCCGTAGAAGGCCACCGAGGCATCTGGCAGCGGGTC
>JACCVE010000058.1 GCA_013698285.1 Chloroflexia bacterium
GCCGGAAGTGGCCGGTGGTCGTCAGACGGGGGAGAGGTCGCCTTCGCCCAGGATGATGGGTCGTCCCGGCGGGTGCGGGTGCTGCCGGTCGCGGGCGGCGAGTCACGGGTGATCCTGACCTCCCGGCAGCCGGTCGGGGGATTGGACTGGTCCCCGGACGGGACGGCGCTGGCGTACGTCGCCCCATATGACCCGGAGAACCCGGCCGGCGCCGAACGGCCGGAGGGAACTCCGCCGCCGGTCCGGGTGACGCGGCGCTACGACTACAAACAGGACAACCGGGGGTATCTGGGCGACACCCGGCTCCAGGTCCACGTCGTCGACGTGGCGTCGGGGACGATCCGGATGCTGACCCGCGACGGGTTCGACCACGTCGACCCGCAATGGTCGCCGGACGGTACGACGATCGCCGCCAAGCAGGCGACCCAGAACGGGATGCACGGGCGCTTGGCCCTGATCGACCTCGCCAGCGGGGTGGAGACCCTCGTCGGGCCGGAGACGGGCGCGGTCGGGGTCTGGGCCTGGTCGCCGGGTGGGGACCGGATCCTCTTCGCCGGGGACGAGGCGCAGACGTGGCAGACGGACTGGTTCACCCATGACGTGACATCGGGCGAGACCCGCCGCCTGACCGACGACCTGCAGGTCCTGCCGGACGCGGGGTACCCGACCGTGGTGCCGCCGTCCCAGCCGGTCTGGCTGGACGACCGGCGGGTGCTGGTCAACGCGACCCGGGCCGGGTCGAGCGGGTTGTACGAGACGGACGCCGGGACCGGGGAGACGACCCTGGTCCACGACACCGGGGCGACGCGGTCGGGCCTGAGCGTGGATGCGTCCCGGCGGTGGGTAGTGCAGGGCGCGGCCGGGCTGGACCTGACCGGTGAGATCGCGGTCTTCGACCGTGAGACGGGGACGGAGCGGATCGTGACCGGATACGGGGCCGATCTCCTGGCGGAGGCGCCACCGGCGGCCTGGGAGCGGATCGACATCGAGCGCGGCGGCTCGGTGACCGAGGCCTGGTTGCTGTTCCCGCCGGGGTTCGACCCGGCCCGGCAATACCCGGTGATCCTCGACATCCATGGCGGTCCGAACGGCTTCTATGGATATGCCTTCAACGGCACGCAGCAGATACTGGCCAGCAACGGTTTCCTGGTGGTCTATGCGAACCCGCGTGGGTCCGGTTCCTACGGGCGGCAGTTCACCCAGGCGGTGGTCACCGATTGGGGCGGGGAGGATTACCTGGACCTGATGGCGGTCCTCGACGAGGTGTTGGTCCGGCCCTACGCCGACGCGTCCCGGACCGGCATCTACGGGTACAGCTATGGCGGCTACATGACTGCCTGGGCGATCGGCCAGAGCGACCGGTTTGCGGCGGCGGTCTGCGGGGCACCCTGCTTCGACCTGGAATCGTTCTATGGCACCAGCGACATCGGCCACATCTTCGGCGAGTTGCAGTTCGGGGGCCAGGCCCACCTCGTACCGGAGTGGTATGCGGCCCATTCGCCGAGCAACTTCGCCCACCGGACGACGACCCCGACCCTGATCGTCCACGGCGAGGCGGACGACCGCTGCCCGATCGGCCAGGGCGAGCAGATGTTCGTGGCCCTGGCGAAGGCGGGGTGCGAGGTGGAGTTCGCGCGCTATCCCGGCGGTAGCCACATGATGCTGCGGAACGGGCCGCCCGCCCACCGGGCGGATTACTTAGGCCGGGTCCTGGCCTGGTTCCAGGATCACCTGGTCACGGCGAACGAGGTGGACCCGGCGGAGTTGGTGGGTAATCCCTCTTCCGGGGTGGCGGGCGGCGGCGGCGGAACGACGGCGGGATAAAGACCAGGGGTCGACCGGCCCGCTCGATCGGCGTTTGAGCGTGGCGAGTGGGTGATGCCGAACGATTATGCGTGGTCAGAAAGGGCGAACCCCGTGCCGGAAGGCACGGGGTTCGCTGTGGTTTGAGAGCCTGGTCTGGGGAGACCGACTAAGGTAACGGGGTCTCAGTGGCTGGGACCTCGACATCGTCCTCGGTCTCTTCGGTCGGCTCTTCGGTCGCCGGGACTTCCGTCGGGGCCTCAGTGGCGGCCGGCGGGTCGGTCGCGGCCGGGGCCTCGGTCGGCGCTTCGGTCGCGTCGCCCTCGGCAGGCGCTTCGGTCGCGTCGCCCTCAGCGGGCGCTTCCGTCGCGTCGTCTTCGGCGGCGGCCTCCTCGGTCGGCTCCTCGTCGTCGCTGCCGTCATCGATGATGAACTCGCCGGCGATCGCGAGGACCTCATCCCGGCTCAGCGGCTCATCAAAGGTGTCCGGGAAGGGCGAATCACCGTTGAGATCATTGAGATATGCGGCGTGGCGGGCTTCGACGCTGAGGATGCTCAACGCGGCGGCAACGATGCCCGGGTCCTGGATCTGCGGGCCAGCGCCAGCGTAGGCCGAAACGCCGGTGTTCTCGAGGGCCTGGGCGATCTCCAGGAAGGCGACCGGGTCATCGCCGTAGCCGAAGTCGTACTCGCCCTCGACGACCGGCTCACCACCGAGATCGGTGAT
>JACCVE010000101.1 GCA_013698285.1 Chloroflexia bacterium
CGCCGTAGACCGACAGGGGGCGGGGTTCGGCGTCCTCGGCGTAGGGTGCGCCGCCGTCGCCGGGGAACACGAAGTCGGTCCCGATGCCGATCAAGTACGCCCCCGTCGCGGCACAGGCCGCGGCCACATGGGCGGCGCCGAGGGCGTTGACCGCGTGGGCCCGCTCCGGGTCTCGCTCGCACCCGTCGACGTCGGTGTAGGCGGCGGCGTGGATCACGGCATCGGGCGCATGGTTCACCATGGCACGGCGCACGGCCGCCGCGTCGCGGATATCGACGACCTGGACCACGCCCGGGCCAGGCCGGGTCCCGATGCCGATCGGTTCGGCACCCCGGGTCCGCAGGGAGTCGAGTAGGTATGCGCCGACCTGGCCACCGGCCCCGGTGACCATCACCCGGAGTCCGGTGAGGTCGTCGGCACCGGCCGGCGTCGAGACGGGAGACTGGTCGGACATCGGGGGCTCCGGGCGGGTTCGAGCGAACGGGTCGGAGTGGCGAGGGCGCCACGTCGCCCCGGCATGGTATACCCGGTGCGGCGGGTCTGGGCCACACGGTGGCACGATGGCGACGCGGGCCAGGGCTCATGGATATGACATGGATCGCGCTCGTCCCGGTGCGGCCGGGCGAGACGAGGGTAGAGAGGAACAGCGATGAACGTCACGATCTTCGGCACCGGCTACGTTGGCCTGGTGACCGGCGCCTGCCTGGCGGACGGTGGCCACGATGTCGTCTGCGTCGACGTCGATGCGGTCAAAGTCGCGATGCTCAATCGGGGCGAGGTCCCGATCTTCGAGCCCGGCCTCAACGAGGTGGTCGGTCGCAACGTCCGTGCCGGTCGCCTGGCCTTCACCACCGACGCGGCCCGCGGAGTCGCCCACGGGCTCTTCCAGTTCATCGCCGTCGGCACACCCCCCGGCCCGGACGGCGCCTCCGACCTGCGCTATGTCTACCAGGTCGCCCGCACGATCGGCGACGCGATGGACGGCCACCGGGTGATCGTCACCAAGTCCACCGTCCCGGTCGGCACCACCGACCGCATACGGGCCCTGGTCGCCGAGCGCCTCGCAACCAGGGGTCTGGATATCCCGTTCCAGACCGTTTCTAACCCCGAGTTCTTGAAAGAGGGGGCGGCGGTCGAGGACTTCATGCGGCCGGACCGGATCGTGGTCGGCAGCGAGGGACGAGAGGAGTTGGAACTGCTCCGCGAGCTGTACGCGCCGTTCAACCGGAATCACAACCGGCTGGTGGCGATGGGGGTCCGGTCGGCGGAACTCACCAAATACGCCGCCAACGCGATGCTGGCGGCGCGGATCTCCTTCATGAACGAGATCGCCAACATCGCCGAGCGGGTCGGGGCGGACATCGAGCAGGTACGGATCGGGGTCGGCTCGGACCCGCGCATCGGCTACGACTTCATCTACGCCGGCTGCGGCTACGGTGGCTCTTGCTTCCCGAAGGATGTCCAGTCCCTGGAGCGGACCGCCGCCGGTCACGACTACGACGCGACCCTGCTCCGGGCGGTCGAGGCGGTGAATGGGCGACAGAAGCGCCTCCTCTTCGACAAGGTATCCGCCCACTACGGGGGCGACCTGGCCGGGAAGACGCTGGCCATCTGGGGGCTGGCCTTCAAGCCCAACACCGACGACATGCGGGAAGCGCCGAGCCGGGTCCTGATCGAGGCACTCTGGGCGGCGGGGGCCACCGTACGGGCCTTCGACCCGGTGGCGGGGATGGAAGCGCGGCGAATCTGGGGAGACCGACCGGATTTGACCCTCTGTGACAGTGCCGAGGAGGCGGTCGAGGGCGCCGACGCGCTGGTGATCGTCACCGAGTGGCGGATGTTTCGGTCGCCGGACTTCGCGATGCTGCGGCGAGGGCTCCGGGAGCCAGTGATCTTCGATGGCCGCAATATCTACGACCCGGCCCGGATCGCCGCCGAGGGGTTCACCTACTATGGGATCGGCCGGGGCGACCGGCTGCCCGTGGCGGTCGAGGCTTCGGGCGCCCGCCTGGGCTGACCGCCCCCGCGTCATCTCAGGATCGAGCGGCCGAATGCCGCTCGACGTCCTCCATCGCGATCCTGGTCGCCATGGTCAGGGCATCGACGTCCGGAGGGGCGGGAAACGGGCGAAGCAGGCCATATCCCCGCACCGTGCCCGGTCCGGCCGTCGGGTCGGCGACGTGGCCGCGCAGCTCGATCGACCCATCCTCCGCGATGCGGATCATGACGCCGCGCGGGGCGGGATCCGCCCCGGTGGTCCAGACGATCCCGACCGCGAAGCGGGTCGCGGGGAGACCGTTCTGGACCGCGACCTGGACGGGAGGCGGCCATCCGCCGGCGGCCCGCCGAGCCGCCTCGTGGGCGACCGTAGCCTCGGGCGACGGCGACGTGAACGGCCGCTCCCGCCGTTCCAGCCCGCCCATGAACCGGCGCTCGGTCCCGGCCGGCGCCCCGGTCAAGGTGGCCACCCGGGCCTGGACGCCCGGGTTCCGGAACGCCCAGATGCCGCCCACCAGCAACGCCAGGTGAAAGAGGAAGATCACGCCGGAGACGACGGGCACGCCGCCCCGGTAGATCTGGCTCCAGTCCCCGCCGAGGCCACTGACGACGTCGAGCAGGGGATAGAACACGGCGGCGTTGATGATCGAGAGGGCGGCGAACTGGGTCAACAGTTCGTTGAAGGCCGGACGAAGGGGAGGGCGACGGAGGAAGACGATGACCAGGGCCGCCAGCCCGAGCACGATGCTGACCAGCGGTCCGGCCAGGGCGACCAGGATGCGCTGGAGATCCGAGAACGGGCGCGGGTCGTAACTGACGAAGCCGGCGAATGCGTAGTAGCCCCAATCGACGATCCGGCCGCCGAACCCCTTCACGGCAGCCGCGTGACCCAACTCGTGCAGGGCGACCGAGATCGGCAGCAGGATGAAGAAGGCAGCCTGATCGACCAGGCTCCGGTCCTCGGCGGTGAACCGGCGGTCGAAGGTCGGCCGCCAGGACCTGACCAACTGGGCGATGACCCGGACCCCGATGACGGCATAGAACAGGCTCAGCAGGATGAAGGGACCGAAGCTCACGGATACCTCGATGACGACTGGCTGACGGGGTGAAACGGTCCGGCTGCCATGCCGGGCCGGGAGCATGGCGTCGGCCAAGCATAGCCCGCGGCGATCGCGAGATCGCCGTCCGCAGTCGCCCGGGCGTCAGTCGTCGCCACCCTTGGCGAGGTCCGGCACGACCTCCCTGCCTGATCCGAAGGACACCCCGGTCGGGGATGCCGACCGGATCGTGGCCGGACGTGACTCGCGGGCGGGTCGCAGACCAGCCCCGATCAGGGCCAGGGCGGCGACCGCCGTGACGCTCCCCCCGACCATCACCGACGCCGTCGTCGAGACGCGATCGGCGATCGCCCCCGAGAGGAGCGACCCGAACGGGGCGGTGCCGGCGAAGACGGTCATGTAGACGCTCATCACCCGGCCCCGCAGTTCATCGGTGGCCGTCGTCTGGACGGTCGTATTAGCGAGCGCCATCGTCGTCGTCATGCAGAACCCGACCATGGCCAGCAGACCTGCCCCGAGGAGGACCGGGGCTCCGCCCGCGCCGGCCAGGGCCAGGGCGACTTCCCCCACGCCCAGGGCGAGGGCCGCCCCGAGCATCAGCCCGCGCCGGGGCGTCCTGGCGCGCATCACGAGGGTCACGGCCCCGGCCAACGAGCCGATCCCCATCGCCGTCATCAACAACCCGAAACCTCGCGGCCCGGTCGCGAAGACGTCTTTGGCCAGGAGTGGGATCCAGACATTGAAGTTCATCCCGAAGGTCGCGACGAAGGCGACGAGGGTGATCGGCAACAGGATAGCCGGTGTGGACCGGACGTATCGCAGTCCCTCGGCCAACCGGGAGGCGGTCGATCCCTTCGGCGCGTCCGGCTTGGACGTGCCCCGGATCATCAGGAGGCCGGCGATCGCGGCGCTGAACGTGACGGCGTTGAGTGCGAAGCAGACCCCGGAACCGAACGCCGCCAGCAGCACCCCGGCGATGGCGGGCCCCAAGACGCGACCGGTGTTGAACAGGGCCGAATTGAGAGCCACGGCGTTCATGACCTGGTCGCGCTCGACCAATTCGGAGACGAACGTCTGGCGGGCGGGCATGTCGAAGGCGTTGATGACGCCGAGGATGCCCGACAGCACGTAGACGTGCCACAGCTCGACCGAGCCGGAGAGCACCAGGATCGCCAGCAGGGCCGCCAGCACCGCCGAGATGGCCTGGGTGACGATGAGAAGAAGCCTGGTCGAGACGCGGTCGATCACGACGCCGGCGAACAGGCCGAAGACGAGGATCGGGGCGAACCGGAGGACGTTGACCATACCGAGGTCGAACGCCGAGGCGTTCAGCTCATCGACGACGAGCCAGCTCTGGGCGATCGTCTGGATCCAGGTCCCCGTGATGGAGATGAGTTGGCCGACCCAGAAGACCCGGAAGTTCCGGGACTGGAAAGCCGTCGCCTTCCTCGTGATCGCTCCCCACGGCCGGCGGGTGACCCGGGGACGATGGTCTGGGATGTCGTTGGAATCGTGCGCGGCCACGAGAGAGAATCCTTCGTCCGGGAGTGGGTGAGGCGTCGCTATCCGGCGGCAACGGGGTCCGAAACATCGTCGGCGCTGGCCCCAGAGGCCGCACGATCACGGCCACGGACGGTGGTCCGGGCATCGGGGAGGCACGGTGATTATCCCCGATACACGCCCGGACGACCTGGCCAATCGTCAGGTCGTCCGTGGCGGCGGTCGTCTCGTGATTCTCCCGGCCGCGACGGGGCATGCCGGTCGCCGGTTAGGTCGTCGCCGAACCAGTCAACGGTAATGGGTTCGCCGAGATGACGAGGCGAGGCGGGGTCAGGCTTTCCCGGCTGGCGATGGCCACCGGCTGGCCCGGATAGCCAGTCAAGACGAAGGTTACCGTCCCATCGGCGGTCACCACGCCGGTGACCGCGATGACCGTCTCGACACCCGGCGCCAACCATATCGGATCGATCGGGAGTCCGGCTGGCGAGAGGATCGGCGTGCCGGGGCCCGGTGCCGTGGCGGCCGACGCGGTCCACTCGTCCACCCAGACACCCGGGAGGACGGCGACGGATGCGGCGCTGCCGGCCGTGACCCCGGCTCCCGTCACGACGAGCGAGGCGTCCACGACCGTGCCGGCCGCGATTCCCGTGACCTGGAAGGTCAGGTAGGTCACCGCCGCGTTGGCGCCGCCGACCGCCAACACCGGGGTCATTGGGTCGAAGACGACCGGCGTGCCGAGGTCCATGGCGGGCACCAGGTCGAGACTCGTGTCGGACACCGGATAGAGGACCAACTGGGACGCCACCGGAGGCGCCAGGACAGTCGTCGCCGTCTCGGCTGGGACGACTGTCGCCGTCTCTGTCGGGACCAGGGTCGCCGTCTCCGTTTCGGTGGGCACCAACCAAATCGGCGTTGCCGTTTCTGATGGCGTGGGAGTCGCCGGGGCGGTCGCGGTGGCACCAGGACTCTCGGCAGTCGTGGTCTCGACGGCGCCGGCGATCGGCGGGTCAATCGTCGCCGTCGCCTCAGTCTGGACCGGTGGCGTTTCGATCCTTTCCCGGATGGTCCGTGGTGCGGTCGTCGTCGACTCGCTGGTCGGGAGGACAGGTGCCGTGATAGCGCCGGTGGCGGTCGCGGAGACGGCCGGGCTCGGGGTCGTCGCCGGGGTTGCCGTGGTGTCCGCAACGGGCGGCGTCAGGACAGCCGTGGTCGGGGTCGACCGGAGAGAGCGCGCTGGGGTGGCCGTCGGATCCACCGCGGGCCCGGTCGGGGTCGGAGTGATGCCGATCGTGGCCGGGACATCCGGCGTCGCCGTCGAATTGACTGCCAGAGACGGTGTCGTCGTCGGTGTCACGGTGGGTGCGATCGTCGAGTCCCGGATGCTCCTGACTGTCGCGGTCAGGGTCGAGATCGTCCTCGAGGTGGATGGGTCAGGCGTCGCCACATCGGTGGGGGGCACCGTGGCCGGGATGGTCGCCGTATCGGTGACGCTCGTCTCCGTCGTAGTCGGGGATGCGCCCCGGATGATCCGCTCGCCCGAGATGGCCGTCGGCATGCTGACCCGGGGCGCGTCGCTGGCCACGACCGTCTCGGTCGACACCATCCCCGGAGCGCTGCCGGCGGGGGTGGCCGGGGCGGCGGTCGGATCCGCGCCGACGATCGCTGTCGTGGTCGCCACCGTGCCGCTGTTGACACCGCGCACCGTCAGGATGTGAGGACCGCCCGTGGAGGCCGGTAAGGCGATCTGGAACGACACCTCGCCCGCCTCGTTCGCGGCCGTGGCCCCGACGGCGACCTCCGATTCGTCCCACGTCGCGTCGACCGGTTCGCCCGGCGCGAACCCAGACCCGGTGGCGAGGACGAACGTTCCCGGCACCCCTTCCCTCGGAGCAAGGGCGACGGTGGCGCCGGACACTTCGGCGGCGCTGATCGAGGCGCCGGACATCGTCCGGCTCAGGACTTGGATCGCGCCGTATCCACGCGCTCCGGTGCGGGAGCCCGTGCCGACATAGTCGTGCCAGCCAGCGGTGTCGGAGGGGATCGAGATGGCGATCGTGGCCATGCCGTTCCCATCCGATGTTGCCGTCCCCAACAGTTGTCCCGTGGCCGTGTTCCAGTTCAACCGGACGGTCTCGTAGGCCCCGAACCCGCGAGCGACCACCATCACCCTCGTGCCAGGTACGCCGCTGTACGGTGTCCGGGCCAGACTGGCTCCGATCTGCATGGTCGTGGACGCACTCCGGGTGCTGGTCCCGCCCCGGACAGTGATTCGGTGGGCTCCATACGTAGTGTTCGGGATGGCCAGGAAGATCCCGATGACGCCAGAGTCGTTCGCCGAGGCCGTTTGCAGGATCATCGTGTCCCAAGAGATCGTCAATCGCTCGTTCGGCGTGAAGCCGGTTCCCCGGATGATGAACCCTTGGCCGACCTGGGCGGTCGTGCGAGAGGCGGTGACCGTCGCCGATTCGGCGGGCGGGCTCGGCACGGGCTGCGGGGTGGGGGAGGGGATTGTACCGCCTACCCCGGCCGCCGGGGACGTCTGACCGCAGGCCCGGGCGGCCGCTGTCGGGTCCTCGCCGCTCTGCCAAAGCATGGTGGCGACCACGCCGTTCGGGGCGATGCCAGAGGCCATCTGGAAACCCAGGTCGACCCAGGTGCCGTCGGCGATGTCGATCGCGGCCCGGTTGCCGACCTCGTACCCCTTGTTGGAGATGCCGATGCCGGAGGGAGCCCGGCCGTAACCGACGTCGAGGCCGTCGCGTGCCGCGTCGGCCCCGGTGTACCCCTGGCGCAGCACGTTCCGGGTGGTGGGAAGGGTGTTGAGCACCCGCTGGGCGGCAGGGTTCCACCAGTCGTCGTTCGTGAACCACGGCCCGACGTCGGAAATCGGGGCGACGGAGCAGGTGCCCGTTGCCGCGTTGGTGACGCGGACAAAGCAACGGGACCCACATTCGACCCTAGTTCCCCAGAGGTCGTGCCGGCCGCCCACGGCGAGCCATGGGCAGGACGTGGCCGTGCAGGCCGGCAGCGACACGAAGTGGTCGTCCGCGACGATGACGTGACCGTTGGAGGTCCGGCCGCCCACCAGTCCCTCCCGCGTCGCCGTCACCCGGTAGGTTCCTGGACCGAGCACTACGCCACCGCCGGTGCCACCCGTACCACCGGAGACGGTGAACGCGGCCTGGGCCGTCACGGCGCCACTGACCGCGACGATCGGGTAGGACGTGCCGGCCGTACCCGAGGGTGTCCGGAAGTCGCACCGGAATGCCCCGTTGGTGTCGACCGTGGTCGAGCAGAGGAACGCCCCGCCGGAACTCGTCGTCCTGTTCCAGAAGACGGTCACACCCTGACCACGGGGGAACCCTTGGCCGAAGGCGGCGACGGTCGTGCCGTTCGCCCCGCCGGCCGGGGAAATCGACATCGCGGCCCCGACCGTGAACAGGGCCGTGGCGTTCCGCCCGCTGCTCCGGCCACGGGCGACGACCAAATGCTGGCCGTTCGCCAGGCTGGGGACCGTCGCTTGGAGGCTGACGCCGCCCGCGGCCGACGCCGTCACCGATTGCCACACGGTCGCACCGGCGTCCCAGCGGAAATCGACGATCTCGTTCGGGGCGAAGCCGCCGGCGGTGAGGGAGATGTTGGCGCCGACGGTGCCAAAGGCCGGTGAGACGCTGACGGCCGTCGTGCCCCGGACGGTGATCTGAACCGAGCGGGTCGCCCCGTCGGACGTCGTCGCCACCAGCGGGTAGAGCCCGGCCGGGACCGACGGGACGCGGAAGGTACACGAGTACGCTCCGTCGCCAGCCGTGACGCCGGAGCAGACGGCCAAACCGGCATTGGCGGCCGTCTTGTTCCATGACATCGTGATCTGGCGGCCCGAGCCCATCCCGGTGACGGAGGCCGTCACCAGATCTCCGGGTGCGACGCTGGTCGAGCTGACCGTCATCGCCGCGGTGACGTTGATCGCGCCGTAGGCGCGAGCCCCAGTCTGCTGACCCGTCCCAACGTAGTCGTGCCAGCCCGCGGAGGCTGACGGGATCCGGATGTTCACCACGCCGGTGCCCGCCCCGTCGGTCTGGGCGGTGCCGAGGATGGGACCGCTCGCGGAATCCCAGCGCAGTTGGACCGCCTCGGCGGCGCCGAATCCCCTGACCGTGATCGCGACCGAGGTGCCGGGGGGGCCACTCGTTGGGGTGCGGGCGAGACTCGGCGACACCGAGATCTGGGCCATCGCGATTCGCCCCGAGGTCATGCCGCGGGCGATGAGCAGGTGAGTGCCGCGCACCGCGGCCGGCATCGCGATGGTCGAGGCGAAGCTGCCGGCCGACGTGGCGGTGCCCGATCCGATCGGGGCGGCACTGGCGGAGTCGAGGAAGAACCGCACGACCTCGTTGGCGGCGAAACCCGTGCCGGAGACCGTCACGGCGTTGCCGACGACGCTGGTGCCGGGCGAGACGGAGACGCCGAGCGAGCCGGATGACGGTGGTGGCGGCGGAGTCGGGGTGGTGGTCGGGCCGTTGACGAAGATGACCCACTTCGGGCTCAGCGGGCCGACCACGCCGCCCGCCCGGGCCCGGACCTGCCAAGTGGTCTGCCCGTTCGGCAGGCCGGCAGTGGTCCAACTCGTCGAGGTCAGCCACGGGCTCACCGTCTGCCCGTCGTTGAGGACGACCTGGTAGTCCACGGCGCCCGACACCGGGGCCCAGGCCAGGGTGGGACGCGGCAGAGCGGTGCCATAGCCGGTGCCATTCGCCGGGGCGACGAGGACCGGCGCGGTGAGGGAACTGGTCGCGCCGCCGGCCTCGACGTTGGTCGAGTAGACGGTCCTGTTGTCGTGCTGGTCACGGATCGATTCGCCGAGGAAGGGGAAGTCGTAGCCGTCGATCGCCGCGTCGTCCGAGAACGGGACGGGGATCCGGCTCCAGTTACCACCGTCGGTGGTGCGCCAGACCGTGATGTGAATGTGGGGCCAGCCGCCGTTGCCGCCCTGGCCAGGAGGAGAGACCACGCCGAGCCGCTGGCCGCGCTGGATACGCTGACCCGCCGCGAGGCCAGGCGACAGGTTCGTGTGGAAATAGGCGAAGGCGTAGCCGTTGCCGAGGTCGATCGACATGCCGCCCGTGGATAGGTCGATCCAGCGGATCGTGCCGTCGGCCGGGGCGAGGACGGCCTGGTTGGCCGTGTTCCCGTCGGCCCGGGCGAGGTCGAAGGAGAACTTGTACTGGTAGTGGGCCCGGCAACTCTGGGTCTGCGTCGGTTGGTCGCGGAGGGTGTTGGGGTCGCAATTCCAGTGCGACTTGTCGTCGGCTGGGCTGGTGTTGTACCCCTGGCCGATCATCCAGGCCGCGCCGCTGGCGACCGGGAACTTGAGGCCGAGCGGGGCGGCCGAGGCCTGTCGCGGTGCCGCCGCGGGGACGATGCCGGACAGCGTCGTCAGGACGAGGAGGAACGCTCCCACGATCGAGAGCAACGTCGGGCCGGTCGTGTCCCGGCCAGGACGACGCCGCGGCGAGACCGGACGGGACGACAAGGATTTCGACCTCGGATACCAGAACATCAAGACCTCTCCCCCGGCGCGTCGATTCGGTCTGGGAGAGTGGGCGTGTGGTGAGAGCCATCGCTTGTCCCGCCAACCGGATCGCATTGCCGAGGTCGTATGGGGTGCCGCCGGACCAGCCAGCCCGGAACACGCGTTGACCTCTCCAGCTCGCGAGTGGTTGGGACGAACACCCGCGGAGCACCATGCGTCTGCTCCTACGGTAGCGACCCTGACTGGCCCCTGCAATGGCCAGTTTGTCAATGGTGTTCGGGCGGACGTGGCCCGGCCCGGCCATCGACGATGCTCTCCCGCTCTCCTTGACCGTGTGATCCGCGTCCAGCCAACGCGGATAGGCGACCTGGCGATCGAATGCCCCAGGTTGGGGCCATCGGCACATTGACCGATCGGGACGGCGATGGCCCCGCGACCGGAGCGAACGGGACCCGCGGGCGAGACGCCCGTCATCCCTCTCGACCCGGTATAGTCTGCCGAGCACATCGACGCAAGGGCACGATCCGGTCGCCGACCGAGGTCGGGACGAAGGTACCGGGATACGTCGCGTCCATTCGCAGTATACGGGGAAGGACTCCAACGTGGATGCACGGCCGATCATCGACTTGCGAGGTGACTGGGCGGCACCGCCGACGGCGGATATGCGCCGGGCGATGGCCAGCGCGGAGGTCGGCGACGACATCACCGGCGAAGACCCGACGGTGAATCGGCTGGAAGCGATGGCCGCCGAGGTCCTGGGAAAGGAGGCCGGGCTCTTCGTGCCGTCGGGGTCGATGGGCAACCTGGTCGCGATCCTGGCCCTGGCACCCTGGGGCTCCGAGGTGTTGGCCGGGGACCAATCGCACATCGCCGGGGCGGAGCAGGGCGGGGCGGCGGTGGTCGGGGGCCGCAGCATCCGCACCTTGTCGAATGCGTCGATGGGCCAGTTCGACCCGGCGGCCATCCGGGCCGCGATCCGGGAGGACGACATCCATTACCCACGCACGGGGCTGCTCTGTCTCGAGAACACCCAGAACCAATGCGGCGGGGTGCCGCTCGACGCCGCGACGATGACCGAGCAGACCGCCACCGCCCGGGAGTTGGGCATCCCCGTCCACCTCGACGGGTCCAGGATCTGGAACGCCGCCGCCGCGCTCGGCGTCCCGGAGACGGACCTGACCGCCCATTGCACGACGGTCCAGGCGTGCCTCTCGAAGGGGCTGGCGGCGCCGGTCGGGTCAGTCCTGGTCGGGCCGGCCGAGACCATCGCGGCGGCGCGGCGGCACCGCAAACTGCTCGGCGGTGGCATGCGCCAGGCTGGCGTCCTGGCGGCGGCGGGTATCCTCGCCCTTACCGACATGCGGGCCGGGTTGGCAGCCGACCACCGACGAGCACGGCGGATCGCCGAAGCCATCGTGACCGTGCCCGGGGTCGCGGTGAACCTGGAGACGGTGCGGACGAACCTGGTCTACGCCAGCCTGGGACCCGACCTGGACGGTGGCCGGATCGCGGCGGCGATGGCCCGGGATGGCGTCCGCATCAGCGCCTGGACGAGTGGCATGCGCTTTGCCCTCCACTACGCGGTCGATGACGACGGCGTGGATCGGGCGATCGCGGCCTTCGAGGCGGCGGTCGGACATGGCGCGGGGGTCGCGGCCTGACCACCGCTCGACCCGCGGCGGAGGAACTGGGGAGATGCGGCGATTCCTGTACATCGTGGCGATCGTCGTCGTCCTGTCCTGCTTCGGGTTGGCCACGGTGGCCTACGTCATCGGGACCTCGCTCTCCCCCGATGAGGAGGTGGCCCAGTCACCGGGGAACCGGCGGCCGGTCGTGACCCGGCCCGCCGACGATGCCCGCGCCGTCGACCTGGGCATCCAGACCGGGTCGCTCCCGCCCGGGAGTGACCCGGTGGCCGTGGTGCGTCGGGTCGGCCCTGCCGTCGTCACGGTCTTGAACGAACGGGAGTCCGATGGTTCGTTCTCGCCCGGCGGGACGGGCACCGGATTCATCATTTCCACGTCGGGTGACATCGTCACCAACGAGCACGTCGTCGCCGGCGGGGACCGGTTCAGCGTGATCCTCCAAGACGGGCAGGAGCGGACGGCAGACCTGGTCGGGTCCGACCCGATCGCCGACCTGGCCGTGCTGCGGATGGAGGGCGATGTGCCGGGCATCGTCTCGCTCGGCGATTCGGACGCGCTCCTGCCGGGGCAACGCGTCCTAGCGATTGGCTCGCCGCTGGGCTCGTTCACCAACACGGTCACCCGCGGCATCATCGGGGCCGTCGAGCGGGACTTTCCCGGTGCCGGGACGTATGCCGACCTCGTCCAGCACGACGCCGCGATCAACCCCGGCAACTCCGGCGGGCCGCTCGTCACCCTGTCTGGCGAGGTGGTCGGCGTCAACACCCTCGGGGTGCCCCGGACCGAAGACGGGCAGCTTACCCAGGGGCTCTTCTTCGCGGTGCCCTCGAACCATGTCTCGTCGGTCGTCACCGCCCTGATCGATGATGGCCGGGTCGTCTACCCCTTCCTCGGGGTCGGCTACGTCGTCGTCGATGGCCGGGTGGCCGCGGAGGCGGACCTGTCGGTGTCCATGGGAGCCTTGGTAACTCGGGTCCTGCCAGGCGGTCCCGCCGAGGGGGCGGGGCTGCGGGAGGGCGACGTGATCCTCTCGATCGGGGACCAGGACATCGGTGGCCGGACGACCTTCTTCGAGGCGTTGGAACCATTCGTCCCCGGGGACGTGGTCGATATCTCGGTGCGGCGTGGCGACGAGACGTTTGAGGCGGAGGTCGATCTGGTCGAACGGCCAGCCGACGCGTAGGTGACCGGTGGAACAGGGCATCGGCCGAACAGGACGATGGGGAAGCCGTCTGGCTTCCCCATCGTCGTGTCCTGATCAGCCGGCGTCGTGGGGTCCGGGTTACTCGATCTCGTAGACCGCGCGGACCACGACGAGGACCTCGCCCGTCCCGGCTTGGATCGGCACCGACCCGCCGGCCCGCCCCTGCGAATCGGCCGAGCCACCCTGGAAGGGCATCGGGGGCTGGCTGACCGAGGAGGTCTCCTCCAGCGCCTGGACCTCGACGATCTCGACGCCGGCCGCGGCGGCCAGTTCATCGGCCTTGACCCGGGCGTCCTCGACGGCCGCGCGGCGGGCCTGGCTGGCGGCCTCGGTCGGGTCGGAGTTCGAGAAGCTGATGCCGTAGATCGAGTTCGCGCCAGCGTCGACCACGCTCTCCAGCAACGCACCGAGCCCGTCGATGTCCCGGATCGTCAACTGGACCTGGTTCGAGACGAGGTAGCCGGTGACCGCGACCGCGATCCCATTCTCGTCATAGTCCTGGATCACGCTGACCGAGTAGTTGACGGTCTGGATGTCGTCCTCGTCCACACCGGCGTCCGACGCGGCTTCGATGATGGCCTCCATCATCGTCGTCGCCTCGGCCTGGGCCTCGGCCAAACTGGCCTGGCGCGTCTCGACACCGATCGTGACGGTCGCCATGTCCGGCGTGACGACGACCCGGCCCTCGCCGTAGACGGTGATCGTGCGGTTCACGTCCGACCCAGCGACTGGGGTCGCCGCCTGTGATGCCGCCGCCCGTCCCGTCGGCCTAGCGGCCATCGCGGCCGCGGCGATGATCACCAGGCAGGCCAGCGCGACCACGCCGCCCTGCAGACTCGTCCGGACCCGGGGGACCCATGCTGACCCGTTCATCTCGTCTCACTCCCATTCACTCCTGGTCCGGTCTAATCTGCCGGTCCTCTGAGAATGAGACGAGCGACCGGGCGGATTGGTTCCACGCCGTGGGACGTGATCTGTCGAGGTCGCTGGACCGCGTGATCGGGGAGCGGGCATGTTCATTCACGCGGTGACGAGACGTGACCGATCCCGGCACGTCTCAACAGGAAGCCGCGCTCGCGGGCATTGCCGGTCAGTGCCGCGGCCCGCGCGAATTCGGCCCGGGCCTCATCGTGGCGCCCGAGTGACGCCAGGAAATCGCCCCGCGCGGCCGGCAGGAGATAGTACCCCTCCAGGGAGGACGCCACCCCCGGCACATCGATGATCTCCAGCCCTTCCGCCGGGCCGTAGGCACGACCCACGGCGACGGCCCGGTTCAACTCGACGACGGGGGAAGGAGCGACCCGCGACAAGGCGTCGTAGAGGGCGGCGATCCGCACCCATTCGGTCGCGTCCGCCGTTCGAGCCCGGGCGTGATGGGCGGCGATCGCGGCCTGCAACGCGTACGGACCCATCCCATGTCCGAGCGTCTCGGCTCGATCGAGGGCCGCCAGACCGCGCCGGATGAGGAGCTGGTCCCACCGTGACCGGTCTTGGTCCAACAGCGGGATCGGGTCACCCGAGGCGGTCACCCTGGCCCGGGTCCGAGAGGCCTGGATCTCCATGAGGGCGACCAGGCCGTGCACCTCCGGCTCGCGGGGCACCAGCTCGGCCAGGACCCGCCCGAGCCGCAGCGCATCCTCGCAGAGCGCGGGACGCATCAGGTGGTCTCCGACCGTCGCCGCGTAGCCCTCGTTGAAAATGAGGTAGATCACTTCCAGGACAGAGTCGAGGCGGGCGGCGAGGTCGGGGCCGGTGGGTACCTCGAACGGGACGTTCGCCGCCGCCAGGGTGCGCTTGGCACGGACGATCCGCTGGGCGACCGCCGGCTCCGAGAGGAGGAATGCCCGGGCGATCTCGCCGGTGGTCAGGCCGCCGAGCAGCTTCAGGGTCAGGGCGACCCGGCCATCGGTCGACAGGACCGGGTGACAGGCGATGAAGATCAGCCGGAGGAGCTCGTCGCCGATCTCAGCGTTGTCCGGGCTGGCATCGTCCGGGGCCGCGTCGAGGTCCTCCGCGATCTGCATCTGGCGACCGAGTTCGTTCCGCTTGGCCTCGAATGTCTGGCCCCGGCGGAGGATATCGATCGCGCGGCGCTTGGCGGTGAGCATCAGCCAGGCGGCCGGGTTAGGGGGCACACCCGACTCCGGCCACCGCTCCAGGGCGATCAGCAGGGTGTCGCCGGCGATGTCCTCGGCCAGGCCGACATCGCCGGTCATCCGGGTGATCCGGGCGATCAACATGGCCGACTCGATCCGCCAAACCGCCTCGATCGCCCGGTTCGTCTCGCGACTTTTCACCGCCATCGCCCCCCTGCCGGGTCCGGTCGCCTGCTCGGGGCTACGACGGCTCCCGGGCGGCGACCTGGGACCGCAGGCGGTCCTCTTGCTCCCGAAGCTCCGGCGTCAGCGCCTCACCGAAGTCGTCCGACTCGAAGACGGGTCGGATCTCGATCACGGACTCCTCCTCCATCGGGTTCGGACATCGTTTGACCCATTCGATGGCCTCGTCCATGGACTTGACCTGCCAGAGCCAGAAGCCGGCGATCAACTCCTTGGTCTCGGTGAAGGGGCCGTCGATCACGCCGCGCGTGTCGCCCGAGAAGTGGACCCTGGTCCCCTTCGAACTCGGGTGGAGGCCCTCGCCGGCGAGCATGATCCCCGCCCGCACCAGTTCCTCGTTGAATGCCCCCATCTCGGTGAGCAGCGCCTCGCTCGGCATGACCCCTGCCTCGGAGTCCGCATTTGCCTTCACGATCACCATCACGCGCATTGCCTGGTCTCCTTCCAGAGGGGACTGACCGCCCGGTCACCCGACAGGGTCGTTCTCCTCCCCCTATCTTTCCGACGAACGAGAGGAGAAGAAATCGACACGCGATCGCCGTGGCCCGAACATCCCGCCGTGGGCGGGCCCGAGCCGGGACCAGAGACCACCGGTGACGGCCCTGCTGCCCTATCCCGCCGCGACTTCCTCGATGAGGTAGAACTCGTTGTCGTCGATGTCGTAGAACCAGGTCGCCTTGTCGCCCCACGGCATCGTCTCGACAGGTCCCTTGAACCGCACGCCCCGATCGCTCCAGGTGGCGTAGTCGGCGTCGATATCGGTCGTGACGATCGAGATCCCGGTGTTCTTGCTGGGGGCGACCCCCCCGTCGAACCAGCGGATGTCCGGCAACGCGAGTTGGGTCGTCGAACCGGGCGGCACCACCGTCACCCAGCGCATGTCCCCCGCGATCGGGGCGTCGGCCGCCTTCTCCCAACCCAGGGTATCGACGTAGAACGCGAGAGACGCGTCCTGGTCGGCCACGGCGGCCGAGGCCGAATGGATGTGCATGGGCATGGCGGTCTCCTCCGCACCTTTGAACGGGAACCTCCCAGACGGGACACCCCACCTGGCTCCGTGGTTCTCCCGCGATCGTGAATCCGAAGTGTGACATGCGAACGTACAGCGTGGATAGGCCATCTTGCGCAGCGTTCATCATGGGCTCGGTTGTGCTCGGCCGCGGCCACCCGAGATCGGACCGGCGCTCAGTTCGCGAAGCGACGCCGGGAGAGCGCTCGCCCCTTCTCCTCCTCCCGCACTCGATCCTTCGGTGTCGCGGTCGTCTCCAGGGAGGCGAGGAGTCGGGCGACCGAACCGGCGATCTCCTCGACAGCCGTCTCGAACGCCTCGTCATTCGCCCTCGATGGGGATCGAAATCCGCTCACCTTGCGGACGAATTGGAGCGCGGCGGCGTGGACTTCGGCGTCGGTCGCCGGCGGCTCGAAGTTGTAGAGGGTCTTGATATTCCGGCACATCGTCCATTGACCTCCGAATCGGGCGCTACGGTTTGAACGGGCGGTCCCACCGGCGGACGATCGCCAAGAGGGCCAGCATCGCCCCGAGCAAGAGCCCCAGGGCAACCTGCGCCACCCGGAACGGTTGTCGGTCGCCGGCGTCTCCACCGGCCTCCTCGGCGGTTGGTGCCGGTCCGGATGCCGGTGATCCGACCGCTGGGACGACCGGAGTACCGGTGGACGTGGTTACGACATCGGTGGTCATGGGGGCCGGCGAACCGTCGCTAGGACCCTCAGATGGCGTGGGCGGTCCCGGCGTCCCCGGGACCGGCGCGGCCTGGCTCATCGCGATGTCCGCCGGGTCGGGCGGGGGTGCCTCCGTCACGCGTCGGGTGGGGATCGGAGATCGGGTAGCCGGGGAACGGCGCTGGGCATCGCCCTGGAGATCGGCCGCGTCGTCGTCCGCCGCGTCCGCCCCGGCGGCGTCGCGGGCCCGCTCATCCCGCGACGTGTCCGATCCTGCGGCCTCCGCGGCAGGTGCGTCGTCTGCCGCCTGTTCACCGTCGACCCCCGTGGTGCTGACGGTCGCGGTGTCTTCCCCGGCGGCCTGGTCGGCCTCGATTTCCGCGACTTGGGCAGCGGCAGCGGCGGGACCAGGCGTTTCCGTCGCTCGCTCCCGGTCGCTGTCCTCATCCGCGGCCCGGACGCGGTCCCCGGCCCCGGCCGCGGCGCTCGTGTCGCCCGCCGGATCGCCAGTCGACTCGGCCGCCGTCGGCACCTCGGCCGCGATGAGCACGGTCGTCGCGGTCGCCAACGCTAACCGAGGTCGTGACGTCGCGGTGGGGAGGACCGCGGCGACCGCGACCGTCGTGCCGGTGGCCGTCGTCTCTCGCTCCGGGACCGAGACGTCCGAACGCGGCGACTGGATCGGATCGTCCTGTCGCGTCAGCACGTCACCGGCCGTGACGGCCAGGAGGAGCAGGGCCACCCCGGCGGTGGCGGCTCGCAGGGCGGGGAGGGCGGGCACGAGTCGAGCCGCCCAGCCCGCCGCCGGTCGCCATCTCGGTGTCGCGACCCTCGCATCCGCCGGGTGGAGCCGGAACGATCGGCCGGGGACTGGCGTTGGCAACTCGCGCAGGAGCAGCCGGATCGAGGCGAGGTCGCGCACGGCGTCCCGGCATGTCGGACACGATGCGAGGTGACGTTCGATCTGTCCCCGTTCGCCGGCACCGAGCGCATCATCGACCCAGGCCGAAACCTGGGCATCGGAGAGGTGCCCGGCCCGGTCGACTCGCCCGGGGCGACGGAGTCGCCCTCTGCTCGATTGTGGCTCGTTCGCCCGTCCCATGTCCGCCCTAGACACCTTCGTCGCCCGGTCCGCTCGCCGCCCGGCCGGTCTCGTCCGTAGCGGGAAGACGTGTGTGGCGCGTGAAATGTTCCCACGCGGCGCCGTCGCCTCGCAGGTCATCGCGCAGCCGCGCACGGCCCCGGCTGATCCTGGACTTCACGGTGCCGATCGCTGCGCCCATGATCTGGCTCGCTTCCTCGTAGCTCACGCCCTGGATATCGACCAGCACGATCGCCGCCCGCTGGTCGAACGGCAGCGTCGCCAGGGCGCGTTCGAGCCGCGCGCTCAGCTCGGCGCGGGCGGCGTGTCCCTCGGCATCCTCCGTCTCGACCTGGCTACTCCAGCGCGGCTCGACCTCGACCGGCGCGGCGTCGAGCGAGCCGGTCGGGCGCCGGGCCCGGGACCGCAACACGTCGTAGCAGCGGTTGGTGGCGATCCGCAGCAGCCACGGCCGGACGAGGCCACCTTGCCACCCGCCGGCCGATTGCCAGGCCCGGACGAAGGTGTCCTGCGCCGCGTCCTCGGCCGAGGCCGTGTCGCCGAGGAGCCGGTAGCAGACGGCGAAGACGACCCGCTGGTGTCGCTCGACCAGCGCGTTGAAGGCTGCCAGGTCGCCCGTGCGGGCGGCGGCCATCATGGCGTGGTCGTCATCGGGACCCGGTACCCCCCCGACCGGCGGGCTGGCGGCGGTCGTCTCGGGCGTGGGGTCCCGATCCCAGCGGAGCCGGAGTCGTCGGCGCAGCATCCAGGTTACCGCTCACCCACGCCATCGCTCACGGCGACGCGAGCGGGACGCGGCCCAACACGCCAGGGTTGGCCACGACGGGGGGACGGAGGCCGAGCAGGGCCATCATCACGGAGGCGAACGTCTCGTCGCGGACGACCTGGGTCGATCGTTCTGAGTAGTAGGCACTGTGCGGGGTCAGGATCACGTTGGGCAGCGTGTAGAGGGGCGAATCGGCCGGGAGTGGCTCGGGGTAGGTGACATCGAGGGCGGCCCCGGCGATCGTGCCCGCTTGGAGCGCCGTCACCAGCGCGGGGAGATCGACGATCGGACCCCGGGCGGTGTTGACCACGTAGGCGGTCGACTTCATCCGGTCGAGAGCATCCGCGTTCACCAGGCCGAGGGTGTCCGTGGTCAAGGGGCAATGGATAGTCACCAGGTCCGACCGCTCGAACACCTCCCGGAACCCGGCCGGTTCGATCCCGTCGGCCCGGATCGCGTCGGGTTCCAGGTGCGGGTCGTGGACGAGGAGGGACAGGCCGAACGCCCGGGCCCGGTACGCGACGGCCCGGCCGATCCGGCCGAAGCCGATGATGCCCAGGGTGCTCTCCCGCAACGCGGGGACGGGTTGGGGCAGCAACGTCCGTGTGGCGCTCCGGTGGACCAGCCAGTGTCCCCGGCGCAGGCGCTGGTCGAGGGCGACGATCTGCCGGTTCAAGGCCAGGATCATCGACAGGGCGTGGTCGGCGACCTCGTCGGTGCAGTAGGCGGGATAGTGCGTCACGACCACCCCGCGCTCTGTCGCGGCGTCGAGGTCGACGTTGTCCAGGCCGACCCCATATCGCCCGACGACCCGGACCTGGGGCAGCCTGTCGAGCAACGCCGCGGTGACCGGCTCCAACGTGCTCAACATGATCGCGTCGGCCGTGGCACCCTCGCGGACGATGTCGTCGTCCGACCGGGCCGATGTCCCCCGGATCGTCACCGCGACGCCCGGGAACCGGGCATCGAGCAGTGCCCGTTCATGTTCGAGGGTGTCGCGGTACCGGTTGGCGGTCATCACGATCTCGAATGCCTGGGTCATGGGTATCCTTGTCATCTCCGCTCGTCCGGGTGGTCGGGTCACGCCTCTGCCACGGACACGCCGTCGGTCTCCCCGGGGACTCCGGCATCATCGCATAGCGTCCGGCCCGGGGGATGCCGGCTCGATCAGCCGGGCAGCACACGGCACCCGGTACCGTGGGGTACCGGGTGCCGTGTCAGCCAACCTGAAAGGGTTGATATGGGGAGACCTTGGCAGGGACGATCTAGCGACATCCTCGGGCGACGCGATGCGACGTGCCCCTCAACATCCCGCAACGGAGGAGCGAAACGATCCCGCCATCGACCGGAGCGCCGTGCGGGGCTTCCCCGCCATCGCCTCGCACCGCTCGGACCCCGGCCGCGCCCCCGGCCCTGCCACACCGTCCCTGTCAAGGTGTACGTACACTCTAATGCCGGCCTGGGGCAGTGTCAAGGGGATCGACACGATGATGTTCATGGCATCACCGGCAGGGCGACGAGACGGCGAGCGTTCGGTCATATCCCGGCCGGATACCCGGGCCGCGAATGACTGGTCGGACCCGGTAGAATGCGAGCCGTGACGGGAACGGGCGGTAGCGGTGGCCCGTTCATG
>JACCVE010000109.1 GCA_013698285.1 Chloroflexia bacterium
CTCGAAGCCGAGGACCAGGCCCGCAACACCGTCACCGGCGTCTGCTTTGAAGTGGCGGGGGAAGGCGAGGCCTGCGACGACGACGACGGTGAGGAAGACGGCTTCGTCACCTTCGAGGACGTTTCCCCCGGGACCGTCGAGGTGACCGAGACCCGCGCCCCGGACGGCTTCGTCCAGATCGTCGGCTCGTTCTCGATCACGGTCGTCGAGGCCGACACCAACGACTTCTACGTCCCGCACCAGCGTGACCCGAACGCCGGCACCGGGACGGCGACCGACGCCGCGGACGATGACGATGGCGCCGTGACGGGCTCCCTGCGGATCAGCACCCTCGACGGTGAGGGCAACCCGATCGAGGGGGCCTGCTATGAGGTCGTCGCCGAGGGGACGGTCGAGGTCTGCGACGACGGCGAGGGGGATTCCGAGCCGCGAGGGGGCCTGATCCAGGTCGATGACCTGGCCGAGGGGGACTACGCCGTCCGCCAGTCGGAGATCCCCGGCGACTTCCTGCCGGCGGCGGACCAGACCGTCTCAATCCTCGGCGGGCGGGGCAACGTTGGTGTGTCGGCGGTGACCGAGCTGACCGTCGTCAACGAGGCTTCGGCCGACTCAACCGGTTCGCTGGTCGTGGTCAAGCTTGACGAAAATGGCAATGCCCTGGGCGGCGCCTGCTTCGAGCTGATCGATCCACTCGACGACTCCACGGTGGTGACCGAAACCTGTGACGAGGACGGCGACGTCGCGGACGACGGCCGGATCGGGTTCTCGGATGTCCCGTCCGGCACCTACACCCTGCGCGAGACACGCATCCCCGAGGGATACCAGGCCGCGGGCGACCAGACCGTGACGGTCGAGGCGACCGAGGTCACCGTGACCAGCGCCGCCACGCCGATCCCGGAGGAGGGCGGCGAGGTCGAGGTCCAGCGCCAGGGTGAGGACGGCGAGTCTCTGCCCGGTGCCTGTTTCCAGCTGGAGGCCGGCGATGGCACGGTCACCGGACCCGTCTGCGACGACCAGCCAGGCGATGGTGACCCGGACGGCGGGACGGTCGTGTTCGCGGACGTTGTCGAGGGCACCTACACCTTGACCGAGACAACCACCCCCGACGATATCGAGGTCGCCGAGGATCGCGCGGTCGAAGTCGAGTCCGGCGAGACGACGGATGTCGAGGTCCAGACCGACGCGGTCGAGCTGCCCTTCGGCACCCTCCGGGTCGATTTCGCGGACGCGGACGGCGGTCCGATCGTCGGGGCGTGCGTCAATGTCGTCAACGGGGCGGGCGAGTTCGGCCCGTTCTGCGACGATCGCTTCGACGGCGTCAACGATGGCACCCTGACCATTCCCGATGTCGAGTCGGGCCCGAACACGGTTTCGGTCGTGACGTCCCCGGTGGGCTACGCCCCGGCCGAGGACCAGGATACCCAGGACATCGAGATCGAGGGCGGTGAAGAGTCCACCCTGGCCGTCACGTTCGACGCCTCCTTCGGCACGGTCCGCGTGTCCCTGACGAACGGCGCGACCGGTGATGCGCTCGACGGGGCCTGCTTCACCCTGAACGGCCCTGGCAGCTATGGCCCCGCCTGTGACGGTGAGGACACCGACGCCGAGCCGGACGCGGGCGTCATCCTCATCGGGGACGTGGCGACCGGTACCTACACCGTGACCCAGACCCGGACCCCGGACGGCTTCGACCTGGCGGGCGAGGCATCGGTCGACGTTGTCCGGGGCGAGACCGCCGAGCTTGCGGTCCAGAATGCCCCGACCGCTCCCGACCCGGGGTCGGTCGAAATCGTCAGCCTCGACGAGGATGGCGATCGCCTGGCTGGTGCCTGCTTCGGCTTGACCGGCGTGGGCAGGATCGCCGACATCGCGGCCGTCTGTGACGGCGAGGCCGGAGACGGCGCCGGGGACGACGGCGTGATCGCCATCGCCGGGGTCACGCCCGGTGAGTACGGCCTGACCGAGACCCGTTCCCCGGACGGCAACGTCGCCGTCTCGGGCCAGTCCCTGCGGGTGACGGAGGGCACGACGACCCGGGTCGAGGTCCGGCACGAGGTCACACCGGCCGAGACCGGCAGCATCGTCGTCCGCGCCACCGGGCCGGATGGTGAGGCCGTCGAGGGCGCCTGCTACACGGTCGCCACCCCCCGTGACGCGGTCTGTGATGGGGACGAAGACGACGCGGCGACGGAAGCGGGCGTGGTCCGCTTCGATGACCTGGACGCCGGGGACTACGAGGTGGTCGAGACGACGGCACCCGAGGGATTCGCCCCGGCCGACCCCGATCGCCAGGACGCGACGGTCACAGGTGGCGACGTCACCGAGCTCACCTTCGCCCACGCCGTCGCCGCCGTCGAGACGGGCGGGGTCCGGGTGCTGGTCGAGGACGACGGCGGGAACGCCGTCGAGGGCGCTTGCTTCCGCCTCGCCGGCGAGCCGGGCGAGTTCGGCCCGGTCTGCGACAACGGTGAGGGTGACGGCGACGATGCCGTGGGCGTGGTCCTGTTCAGCGAGGTCCCCGCTGGAGCCTACGAGGTGATCCAGGACGGCGGTGAGGGTATCGCCGCCGCCGGCTCCCGCTCGGTCACCGCCGTGGCCGGGGTCACGGTCGAGGTGCTGGTCATCATCATCATCGACGAGCCAGACGCGGCGGATCTCATGGTCACGAAGCTGGATGACCGGGGCCAGTTGCTCGGCGGTGCCTGCTTCGCGCTGGTCTCCGGCGACGAAGAGATCGAGATCTGCGACGGCGACGAGAACGACGGCGATGGGACGACGGGCGAGATCCGCTTCGACGACCTGCCGACCGGCGCGTACGTCCTCGTCGAGTCTCGCACCCCCGAGGGGTACCAGGAGACGGGCGACAGGGAGGTCACGATCGACGGCGGCGGCGACGGACTGGTGACGATCACGGTCGTCAACGAGCCGGTCCCGGACGCGACCGGCGACGTGGTGGTCCTCAAGGTGGACGCGGCCGGGGATCGCCTCGGTGGCGCCTGCTTCGCCCTGTTGAGGGGCGCGGTCGAGGTCGCCCGTGCCTGTGACGAGGACGGCGATGTCGCGGACGACGGCAGGATCGGCCTGATCGGCGTCACCCCGGGCACCTACACGCTGCGGGAGGTCCGGCGTCCCAGCACGGACTATGTCCGCGCCGCTGACCAGCCAGTCACGGTCACGGCCGGTGACGTGGTCGAACTGACGGTCGAGAACCGCCTCCGTCCGGCGACCCTCGTCATCGAGAAGGTCGACGGGGAGGGGTCGCGCCTGACCGGGTCCTGCTTCGCCCTGGTGGGTTCGACGCGCTACGAGCGGTGCGACGATGACGACCTGGCCGGCGACGACGGCGACATCACGTTCGCCGGGATCGTCCCGGGCGACTACGACCTGATCGAGACGGTGGCCCCGGCCGGGTACGCCGGCGCGGCCGACCAGGGCCTCACCCTGGCGCCGGGCCAGCGGCTGGTCCTGGCGGTCGAGAACGCCCCGCTGCCGCCGCCCGTCGAGGCCGGCGACCTGGTGATCGCCAAGATCGGGCCGGACAGCGCACCGCTCGCCGGGTCGTGCTTCGCGCTCCTGGCCGATGGCCGGTTCGTCTCCGGCCCGCGCTGTGACGCGTCCGACGGCGCCGCGGACGGCACGATCACCTTCGCCGATGTGGCGGTGGGCGACTACACCCTGCGCGAGACGCGGCTGCCATCTGCCGACTACCAGGCCGCCGACGACCGGGCGGTGAGCATCGAGGACGGTGAGACCACCGAGGTGGTCGTCGAGAACGTGTTCAAGCGGGGCCGGGTCCTGGTCCGGAAGGTCAACGCCCAGGGCCACCTGCTCCAGGGCGCCTGCTTCGACCTCTCTCCGGACGGCGGAGACGCCCGCTGCACGGCGGCGAGCGGGACGGTCGTCTTCAGCGACCTGGAACCGGGCACCTACTCTCTGGAGGAGACCCAGGCGCCTGCCGGCTACCTCGGGGCCGCGGTCGTCGAGGGCATCGTCGTGGAGCCGGGCGCCACCACGGTGGTCACCGTCGAGGATGAACTCGCCCCGCCGCCGCCGAATACGGGCACGCTGCAGGTCTTCAAGTTCTACTGCCCGGCGGGTAGTGACGGGGAGCGGACGATCATCTTCGATTCCTCGGACGGCGACGCGTCTCAACTGGCGCGGACCAGCAACTGTGTCCAAGGCAACGCGGACTTCACCCTTCGCAGCCCGGACGGTGCCCTCGGGGAGGTCAACTTCTCGACCGGCGACGACGGCACCTACGCCCGCGGCCTCGAGGCCGGCACCTACGTGCTGCGAGAGGTGGCGCCGGACCTGGCCGGCGAGGGGAGCGAGACGCTGGGGATCGCGGCGAACCAACTCACGACGATCGTCGTGATCAACGAGGTGGCGCCGCCCGCGCCCGCCCCGGTGACGGTCAACGTCGTCAAGTACACCTGTGAGCCGGGCTTCGCCGGCACCATCTATGCCGACTTCGTCGATAACTGCGCCGGCGATGACCAGCGCACGAACAATGTCACCTTCCGTATCTCGGGCGCGGTCGCCGCCCGCGGCATCACTGGAGACGGTGGGACCGCCGGGGTCACGGCGTTCGCCCGCATCCCGGCGGGCACCTACACCCTGAGCGAGGACGTCTACGACCAGGCGTCGAGCGTCTATAGCTTCTGCGGCGTGGACCCGGCCGCGCCTACGATCCGGTCGTTCGGGGCATCCACGGGATTCACCCTGGCCGCCGGATCAACGATCACCTGCGCGTTCTTCAACGTGCCGGACGACCTTACCGAGACGACCGGGGCGATCCTTGTCCACAAGTTCACCTGCCCGGTCGAGACGCCCCCCTCGGGCTACGACTTCGAGGCCTCCTGCGGCAGGCAGGCGACCGCGGCCCAGTTCAGCCTCGGCGTCTACAGTGCCGAGGTTCGGGGGTTCGTGCCCCGGATGACGGGCTACACCAACTCCGACGGCGTGCTCCGGATCAGCCGGTTGCAGCCCGGCCGCTACGAATTGACCGAGATCGGTGACGCCTGGTGCTACGCCGAGTCGGACAATGTCAACCGTGACGGCGACGTGATCGTCGAGGCGGGCGAGCGGACGGAGGTGTTCATCTACAACTGCTCGCCGGTCGAGCAGGAGCCCAACACCGGCACCGGCACGACGGCCGGATCGGTCTCTCGCCGCCTGCCCGGCGGACCCGGTCTCGCCCTGGCCCTGGGCGGAGCGGGAGTGGCGCTGGCCTTGGCGGCCGGCACCCGGCGACGGGCGATGGCCGCCTGAGTTGGGGACGAATGGGTCATGTCCGGTCGGCCAAGATGGACATCGTGGCCGACCGGCACGTGGGCTGACCATGTATCCTGGAGTGGTCCGCGTGCCGATCCGACGGCACCGCGCCGGTTCCCGTGACGGGATCGGACGATACGATGTCGAAAATCTGGCTGGCGTGGTCGTACGCAGGCGATCCGCTCGGCCAATGGGAGGGGCACTTTGATCACGACCCGCACGACGCTCACGCCACGTCACCGGCCGACCGTCCCGATGGCCCGGCTGGTCGCCGCGATCGGTCTGGTCGCCATCACCGTCCTCGGGCACGTGGCCCCGGCGCTGGCCTCCATGCCCGCTCCGGCGGGTGTCCCGGCGGTGGCGCAGGCCGCCGTCGAGGGTCCGGTCATCGTCGTCCTCGAATCCGGTGCCGAACCCGTCCGCACGCTGCGCGAGAGTGACGTCGCGGCGAATGCGGGTCGGAGCTTCACCCGGGCCATCCGGGGATTCTCGGCCAACCTGACAGCCGCCGAGGTGGGCCGCCTGGCCCGCAATCCCCGCGTACGTTCGATCACCCCCGATCTGCCGGTCTACGCCCAGGAACAGACCTTGCCGACCGGTATCGACCGGATCGAGGCCGACCGGAACGCGACCGCCTCGATCGACGGCGGCGGTGGGGGGGTCGACGCCTCGATCGCGATCCTCGACTCCGGGATTGACACGGCTAACGCGGACCTGTCGGTCGCCGGCGGCGTCAACTGCCTCGGCAGCGGCGGCTTCGCCGACGTCAATGGGCACGGTACTCATGTGGCCGGCATCGCGGCGGCCCGGGACAACGACTTCGGTACCGTCGGCGTCGCCCCGGGCGCCTCGCTCTACGCGGTCCGGGTCCTCGGGGCCGATCTCTCCGGCAGCTACTCGTCGTTGATCTGTGGCCTCGAGTGGGTCATCGCCAACGCCGGTTCGATCGACGTGGCCAACATGAGTGTCGCCGGGTCGGGTTCCGACTCGTCGTGCACGGCAGAGCCGCTCCACCAGGCGATCTGCAACACCGTCGCGGCGGGCGTCACCGTCGTCGTCGCGG
>JACCVE010000133.1 GCA_013698285.1 Chloroflexia bacterium
GTCGTGACCCTCGCCAGCCTCGTCCCGGGTGGCCCGGGGGCCGGCATCGCCGCGCCCCGCCTCCTGATCGCGATCACGGCCGGCGGCCTGGCCGGCGCCCTGGTCGATAGCCTCCTCGGTGGCACCGTCCAAGGCGCCTACGCCGCCGCGGACGGCACCGAAGTGCCGGATGACCTAGTCCGGCTCGGCCGCCGTGGTCGCCTCGTCCGGGGCTGGCGGTGGGTCACCAACGACGCCGTCAACCTCGCCGCGACCGTCACCGGGGCCGCCGTGGCCGCGACCATGACGTGACGCCGCCGCGACCGTGCGTGTCGTTGCCGGTTCCCGGCGTGGCGCCGATCCCGAGATGACCATGGACTGCCGATCCGCGTCTCGACCCGGCCGGTCGTCCTCGGCACATCATTATCCTTGACCACCACGACACGGCCAACAGGGTCTTCGTCCACATGGAGTGCGACCGGACCTCATCGCCTCTCGTCCGCTCGTCCCCGCACCTCCCGGCCTCGCCGTCCCGGCCCCGCCTCCCGGCGGCACGGGAGACGCGCTCCCCCTATCAGCGGTGCCACGGGACACTCCGGTGGTGTGGCGTTCTCCGAACGACGCTCCGCACCGGTTGGTTCGCACGCCCAGGATTCGATACCGCGGCGGGGATGCCACGGAGATGCCCATCCGCGCCACGGGAACGACGGTGGACGTGCGCCCGACCACCGGTCCCTACCGGTCTCCACCCACAACGGGGAGATGACGGGCCCCCAGGCGGCGCGGGGAGAGGGGGTCGGGGCCGGCCTCGTCGCACGTGTGGCGTCACGACCGGAGATGGCCCGGCGACGGGGACCTAAGAAGCCCGGCACGGGTGGTACAGTTAGCGCCGACCAACCCCGATCGGGTCGATTGCCCGCTAGGTCCGGCAACTCGCGGACCCACTCACCGGAGAGGCTCGCATGCCCCGACCGCACGCCCGGATCGTCCCCGCCGTCGTCACCGCGCTCCTCCTCATCGTGTTGGCCCTCGGCACCGTCCCGGCACCGGCCGCCCGGTCTCAGGACGACCAGGGCGACGCGGGCTCGGTCCCGGACACCACCGAGACGTTGATGCGGGCCACGGTCGACGGTGTCCCCCTGGCGCCCTCGTTCATCCGCCTCCTCCGGATCGTGATCGAGCCGGGCGCCACCGTCCCCCTCCACACCCACCCCGGCCCGGAATACAACCTGGTCGAGTCCGGCACCCTGACGGTCACGTCCGAGACCGCCTCGGTCCTGGTCGAGGCGGAGACGGGCGCCCAGAGCACCACCCCGGTGGACGAGGCGTTCGACGTCGTCTCCGGCCAGACCGTGGTCTTCCCGCCGGAGACGGCCTTCACCTTCGCCAACGGAGGCGAGGAGCCGGTCCAGCTCCTGACCGTGGTCATCCTCCCGGCCGGACCACAGCGCCCCCCCGGCATCTCCTACCCCGGCGGCGACCCCGCCGCCGATGCCTACGCCGGGATCTCCAACCAGGTCCTGGGCGACGGCGTCGCCACCCGCTTCCCGGATCGTCCGGTGTCGGTGGTGGTCGAGCGCGTGCCCCTGACCGTCGAGGCCCCGCTGGCGGCATCGGCCGACCCCGTCTTGCTCTCGCTGGCCGATGCCGGGGCCAACATGGTCATCGCCGGGGGGATCGTCCAGATCTCGCGGACCTCGAACCCGGGACCGCAACCCAACTCCGACCAGGGCGAGTCGTACCGGCTCGGGGTCGGCGACGCCCTCTTCTTCCCGAACGGGCACCGGGAGATCGCCATCCCGGACGACGCGAACCCGATCACCCTGCTCCGTGTCACGCTCAGCGCCGGGCCGGGCGCCGCGGGCGACGCGGCGAGCCCGGAAGCGAGCCCGGCAACGAACCCGAGTGGCGGCCCGGCAGCGAGCCCGGGCGTCGGGCCGGTGATCGTCGTGGACGCCAGTCCGGTCGCGGAGGAACTGGTCGGCAGCATCGACATCCGGGGCACGGGCGGCGCCGCGGTCGCCGATGCGGACGGCGCCACGGCAACCGGTACGGAGAGCGCGGACGCGGCTCCGACCGGGGAGTCCGCCGGCGACCCGGCACCGACGGGTGAGGCGGCCATCGATACCGGCGATGCTGACCCGGCGGTGACCGAACCGGCCGCGGTCGAGGAACCCGACGCGGCGGGGGCGATCTCGATCGGGTCGACGGTGATCACCAACGACACCGAGGTGAACCTGCGGGACGCCCCGTCGCTGGGCAGCTCGATCCTCGCCGTCCTCGTCCAGGGCCAGACCTTCGTCGTCGTCAGCGACCCGGTCGAGGCCGAGGGCTTCGTCTGGTACGAGGTCCAGAGCCTTGACGACCCGGACCTGCGCGGCTTCCTCGCCGCCGACTTCCTCGATGTCGTCTGACGACCAGGCCTGACGACCGAGTCCGCCGGGGGATCGACACGTCGGATGAGCGAGGGGGCGGGCACTTCATCGTGCCCGCCCCCTTCGTCCGTCCCGTGCCGCGCGATGTCGCCGGCGCTCACCCCGCCCCGGGTGACGCGGCCAGGTCGAGTCAGGGACTCGCCGGTCCGGAATCTCCACCCCGTGCCGCGTGGACGCGAACGATGAACGCCAGCCTCGCCGGGTCGGTCACATCCGGCCGGCCGGCGAATGCGCCCCGCTCGATGTTCTCCCCGATCGCCACGGTCAGGTCTTCGAATCGCTCGTAGGGGGCCATCGTCCGGGCCAAGAGGTCGTCCCAGCGAGCGGCCAGGTCCCGCGCCTCCCGGCTGGCGGGGTCGAGTCCCAGGTTGGCCCGGACCTCGGCGATCAAGGGCGGCCAAGCGGCCTCGATCGCGGCCCTCTCGGCCGGGACGACCCGTCGCTCGACCTCCTCGAATCGCGCCAGTTGCTCCGGCGTGTACAACGTCTCCATGCGTGTCTCCCTCTCGTGGAGGCCCGACCGGGCGGAGGCGGCCGCGGCGAGGACGTGCTCCCAAGCCCACTCTCCCGTCGCTCGGTGGGAACCCACCATCTCCGCCAAGTCGGCCTCGATCCGTTCCAAGGTGGCGATGCGATCGCGCGGCACGGTCCGCCGCGCGTCCAGGGACGCGAGGAGGTCGAAGTCCGGCCGGTCCAGGGTCTCCCCGACCTGGCGGGGCCGGAACCCGAGGTAGCGGAGCGTCAGGACCTGCTGGAGGCGCAGCAAGTCTCCTTCGGCATACCGGCGGTGCCCGCCATCCGAGTGTCCGGTCGGCCCCAGCAGGCCGATCCGATCGTAGTGGCGCAGCGTCCGGACGGTCACGCCCGTCCGCGCCGCGACCTCGCCGATCCTATATTCGCGTCCCATCTCGCACCTCCACACCAGAGC
>JACCVE010000150.1 GCA_013698285.1 Chloroflexia bacterium
TCGGGAACGATCGAGCGAACGGTCCGAAAGGGACAACGTGGCCAGGCCGCCGCGAACCCGGTCCCCTGATCGCCGGTACCAGCCCTCAGGCACTCCGTTCGCCGGATCGCCGTTCGACTTGGTCGCCGGTGGCCGAGACAGCGGCGGGCGCGGTCCCGTGTAGCCGCGACACGTGGCGGGACATATTCGACGGTCAGGGCTGTGTCAAAGTCGTGATCCCGCCGCGGGTGGTGAGTGTATCGCGCCGATGGGTGACCGTTTCCTGCACTCCGAGGGATGGTCGTGATCGCATTCGGCCGAGACGGTCGTGGCGGAACAGTCACGCGTAGGGCACGGCCGGACTTTGACACAGCCCTGGCCCGACCGGGTCTGGGGTGCCGCGGATCGCCGATTTGCGCCATACTGCCCGGCGTCCGGCCGTTGGCACCCGCCATGCGTCGCCTGGGCACCGGGGAGCACCCCTCGGGTGGGGACCGTTCGGCATCAGGCCGCCGGGTGGGTGTTCACCACGGTACGAGTGACGGTCGCCCGCCAGCGCGGCGCGCGGCGCGTCCCACACGTGGGGAGAGATTGAACCATGGCCCAAGAAACGCAAACCCAAGAGGCCTATTGCGTCAAGTGTCGCGAGAAGCGCGAGATCCAGAATCCTGAAGACGTCACGATGAAGAATGGGCGTAACGCGGTCCAGGGGACATGCGGCGTCTGTGGGACGAAATTGTTCCGGATGGTCGGGAAGAAGAAAGACTAGCGGACGCGGTCATACAGTGCGGGAGGGGGGCCGGGGATCTCGTCGAGATGCCTGGCCCCTCTCGTCGTCACCGTACCCGGTCGCGGGTGATCACGCCTGGGTTCATCACCGCCGCGTCACCATCACCGCACCGGGTGATGCCCACCCCGGTACGCCGGTCATCCCGGCCTCACTGGTCGCGATGACCGGCGGCCCACGTACCCGGAACGGGGTGTTCGGCCCGGCGCATCAGGGGCAAGCGCGGGTTCGTACCGATCATCTCTCGCCGTCCCGGCGGTCAGGACAGGGCTGCCGCCACCAACCGCTCCGGGCTCGGTATATCGGCGCCGTGCGTCGCGGGGTGGCTGTACCGCACGACCCCGTCCCGGTCGATCACGAACGCGCCGGGCAGTTGCCGCCCGTTGCCGGAGGGCTTGCTCACCCCGGCCCCGGAGAGGACCGCTCGCGCGTAGCCGGCGAGGGTCGCCACGCTGGTCAGTTGGCGAACGGTCCCCTCGGAGAGCCCAAAGGCCCGATAGGCCGCTCGCCCCGGGTCACCGTAGACGGGATAGGGCAGATCGAGCGCTCGCTGGAACGCCGTCACCGCCGTCGCGTCTCCCTGGCCGATCACGACCAGCCCGACACCCGCGTTGACGAACTCCTGGTGATGGCGACGCAACCGCGTCGCCTGCTCCCGGCAGAGCATTCAGCCAAACTGGCGGAGGAAAACGACCGTCGCGCCCCGGGGCGACGCCTCCCAGAGTCCCCGGAGCGCCCGTGGCCCACCATCCGCCCCGATCAGGGTCGCATCCGGTGCCGCGTCGCCCACCGCCGGGCTGGTCATCGCACTCGTCCTCGCCATCGTCATCCTCCCTGTCGCCTCACCTGCCCACTGGGCGCCTGGTCGATGACTCCCGTCACGCTCCGAGCGTACCCCGTCCGTGGTGAACCCGGTCGTGCGTGGCGAACGGGGTATCTCCCGGTCGTGGCGACATCGCGCCCGGTGGTCGCTGGTCCAGCTTGCCGGTCACACCCTCGGCAAGGTCCTTGCGGCCAGGGACGTACCGATGCGAAACCGGGCGCTCGGACCGCGCCGACCCCCGTGGGCGACCATCAGATCGTGGCACGGTCGCGGTCGCGCCCCGGCAGTCAGCGATCCATCACGGAGGAATCACCCATGAGCGAGCATACCGGGCCCCCGATCACGATCCTCGTCCCGACCGACGGGTCGGCGACCTCGAACCGGGCCCTCCTCCACGCCCTCACCCTGGCGGGAGACGAGGCCGAGATCACCCTGCTCCACGTGATCGAGCGGGCCGAGCCGATCCGGGACCTGTGGGGGCATGTCGAGGAGACCGGAGACGAACGCACTCACGCCCTGCTGGCAGAAGCCAAGCGTGACCTCGACGCGCTGCGCGACGCCACGCCGCTCCCGTCCGGCGTCCACGTCACCGACCTCGTCCAAGCGGGCGACCCGGCGGATCACATCGGCCAGGTGGCCGCCGAGATCGGGGCCGACATCATCGTGATGGGGAGCCGGGGCCGCGGGGCCGCCGGTCGCGT
>JACCVE010000169.1 GCA_013698285.1 Chloroflexia bacterium
AAGCCGAAGACCTGGCCGTAGAAGGACAACTCCGCTTCCAGGGCCCGGACGATGGTCTCGGCCCGCCGGAAGCCGTGCCGCTCACCGGCGAACGGGACATAGGCCACCGGCAGGCCCCGGGACCGGATAGCCGCGACGATCGCCTCCGCCTGGTTGGGGGGCACGACCGGGTCGTCGAGTCCCTGGAACACGATCAGCGGACAGGAGAACCCCCCGACGTGGTGGATCGGTGACCGCTCTCGATATCGCTCTCGCATCTCCGGATAGGGGCCGACCAGGCGATCGAGGTAGCGAGACTCGAACGCGTGCGTATCCCGGACCAGTGCTTCGAGGTCGCTGACGCCGTAGAGGCTGGCCCCGGCCCGGAACGTGTCCCGGAAGGTGAGCGCGGCCAGGGTGGTGAACCCGCTGGCGCTGCTGCCCCGGATGATCAGCCGGTCCGGATCGGCCCATCCCCGTTCGACCAGGTATCGCGCCCCGGCCACGCAGTCGTCGACGTCGGCGACGCCCCACTCGCCCTCCAGGGCCTCCCGATAGGCCCGGCCATACCCGGTGCTGCCCCGGTAATCCACATCGAGTACCGCGAACCCCCGGCTGGTCCAGAATTGCACCTTCGCGCTGAACGTGGTCGAAGTCGCCCCCGTCGGGCCCCCGTGGCTCTCGACGATCAAGGGCGGCATTGTCCCCGGCAGCCCCTCGATCCCCGGGTTCAGCGGAGGATAGTAGAAGGCGTGCGCGACCTGCCCATCGCCGCTCGGATAGGTGATCGGCTCCGCTCGCGAGATCGCCGCTTCGGGCAACGGACCCGGCACGGCCTCGTTCAGGACGCGCGTCTCCCCCGTCATCACATCCCAGCGCCAGACGGCCCTCGACCGCACCGGCGATCCCGCCGTGAACACGACTCCTCCAGAATTGGCATGGACATCGCCGATCCCCGTGAAGGGCAGGTCGAGCCGGTCGGCCGTCCCGCTCCGGAGGTCGAGCGTCCACAGGTCCCACCGTCCCCCTTTCACGGCGGCGATCGCGACCCGATCCGGGCCGAGAAAGTCGTAGGTGGACAGCCCGAACACCCACTGGGGCAGCCCCGACTCCCGCTCCCCCGGCCAGAGCGGCACGAGGTCCTCGCCCTCGACACGGTATAGGTTCCACCACCCGGTCCGGTCAGAGACGACATAGAGGTCACCCGCCGGGGACCAGCGCGGCTGGAACAACGATTCCGCCGGACCACCGGCGACGCGGGCCGGCGTCCCGACGGCACCGTCGGCATCCAGCGATGCCCGCCAGAGCGTCGTCCCGTCCCACGGCATGTTCGGGTGATCCCAGCTGAGCCAGACCAGGGCGATCCCCTCCGGGTGAAGGGCGGGCGAGCTGACGAAGTCACTGCCGGAAAAGACGTCCACCACCGTACCGCCGCCCGATGGCAGCGTGACCAGCGAGCGCCCCGCGTCCGGACCGTCTCCCGGTCGTTCCCGCACGGCGAAGAGCCGATCATGCCGGCGGTCGATCAGCGGGTCGGCGTATCGGTCCGGCCCGCCGGGAGTGATCGGCACGGGGCCCCCCTCCCCGGCCAGCCGGTAGAGGCGCCCGTCACCACCATGGGAGAAGATGACCAGGCCGTCCGCCACCGCGAAGGTGCCGCCACCGTACTCGTGGACCGCGCTCCGGACATCCCACGGCGGGGGGGTGACATCGACCCGCCCACCGGCCTGGTCAGCCCCTAGACCGGCGTTCACCTGCCCGGCCACCCACCGGACGATGACACCCCGTCCCCCCTCCGAGGGGCGGCCCTCGTGCCAGTACACGTCGGAGCCGTCCACGGCGACCTGGCCGAGCCGGACGCCCCCGGCCGCCACCTCCACCGCCGGGAGAGGAGATGGCCACGTCCCGAACGGCAACTGTCCCGTGGTCATCGTCGTGTTCTCCTGCCGATCAGCGGGAATCGCGCGCGCACCCAAACCACCCTCCACCCCGCCGACCGGATCAGCGGCGACAGCATACCCCGTCCCCATGTTCCCCGGCCCCCGCCCGACGCCTGCCCCCGCCGCCGTGGCAAATCAGGACCATCGGGCGGCGTCCGGTCGGCGCGTCGCTCCCTATACTCGAACCCAAGATCGTTCGCTGCCGGACGTGCGCCGTGGCCTGGGGCGCCAACCGTGGGAAGGGATGCCGGATGTATTGTCGTGAGTGTGGGGCGACCACCGGCGCGTCCGACGTGACGTGCCGGAGCTGTGGGCGGGTCTTGAGCCCGGAACCGGCCGACGTACCCTGTGTCCAGTGCCAGCGCGGTATCGGCGCGGACGCCATCTTCTGCCCCCACTGTGGCGTCGCGCGTGAGTCGGCCGGGCAGGCGCCCATGGGCGGCGACCGTAGTCCGGGCGTGGCCGGTGCCCCTCCGGCCGGGCCGGCGGGCGATGCGCCCCACGGCGATATCCCAGCCGACCTCAAGGGCACGTCCCTGCTGTCCCAGAACGGCACCGCGCGCATCGGCGGAGACGGCGCCTCGCCCCGGCCCTGGGCCCCGGCGGGCACGCCCACGACCGGCGCGTCCTCCCGCCCCGCGAATGCCGTCGGGACCACCTCTCGGCCCGGCCCGTTGACACCACCGTCCCCGGC
>JACCVE010000210.1 GCA_013698285.1 Chloroflexia bacterium
GCCCACTGGATGGTGAGGGCTTCCCGCTCCAGCTCCGCCGCCCGTCGCGCATTCCCCCGGCGGCGGACGAGCCACGCCAGGTTCGACAGCACGACCGCCTGTCCCCACATGTCGCCGACCTCCCGCCAGAGGATGAGGCTCTCCTCATAGCAGGCGGTGGCCCGGGCGGGGCTGCCCTGCCCGAAGGCAATCGTCACCCCTTGGAGATAGAGCATGGCGGCCGTGGCGAACCGATCATTTGCCTGGCGACTCAGCGCCTCGGCTTCGGCCAGGAGCGCCTCGGCACGGTCGGGGTCACCCTGTTCAAGCGCTAGACAACCCAAAAGACCCAGCGCACGGGCCGTCCCGCCGATATCCCCGAGCCGCCGAGCGGCGGCTAGTGCGCGTTCGGCAATCTCGCCCGCGGCCACCTCGTCACCCTGTGAGAACACGAGCCACCCGAGCATCACGTCGACTCTAACGCGGAGGGGAGACTCGGTTTCCCCGGCGAGCGCGAGTGCCCGTTCGCTCCAGGCTCGCCCCTCACGCAGGCGAGCACGGACGCGCCAGAATCCCCCGAGCGCTGCGACCAGGCGGAGTGCGGTCTCGGTCTCCCCCCGCCGGATGGCCCACGCGAGTGCCGCCCGCAGGTTGGTTTGCTCCCGCTCGAGGGCGGCCACCCTCGCCGGGGTCCCCGGCCAGCCCGGTCCCGAGCAGTCAGATTCGGCGAAGGCGAGGAAGAAGGCGGCGTGGTCCCGGCGGACACCCTCCTCCTCGCCACTGTCGGCCACCCGCTCTAACCCGTACTCCCGGATCGTCTCCAAGAACACGTAGCGGGGCTCGTCGTCGGCGTCCTCGACCTGTCGCAAGAGGCTGCTGCCCACCAGCGACGTGACGCCGTCGAACACGTCGATCCTCAGGTCACCTCCCGCGTTCGCCACGGCCGCGACCGCGTCCAGCCTGGCGCCACCAAGGAAGACCGCCAACCGCCGGAACAGGACCCGCTCCTCGGGCGGCAAGAGGTCGTGGCTCCACGCGATCGTCTCCCGGAGCGTCCGCTGCCGCTTGGGGACATCCCGTGGTCCGCCGGTCAAGAATGGCAGGCGCTTCTCCAAGCGAGCGAGGAGAGCCGGGAGGGGCAAGTGGGCAATCCGGGCGGCGGCCAATTCGATCGCGAGTGGCAGCCCGTCCACGCGCCGGCAGATCTCCACGACGACCGGGGCGTTGCTGTCCGAGACGAGGAAGTCCGGTCGGACATCCTGGGCACGACCGACGAAGAGGGCGACCGCCTCCGACGCTAGCAGCTCCCGCAGCCCCTGCCGCTCGTCATGGTCTGGGAGCGTAAGCGGCTCGACGGTGATCACCCGTTCACCCGAGAGTCGTAAGGCGATCCGGCTGGTGACGAGGATCTTTACTCTGGGACAACCGAGGAGGACCCGCACGACGAGGGAAGCGGCCTCGACGACCTGCTCGAAGTTGTCGAGCACGAGGAGTAGCGGCCGGTCCCGCAGGGCATCCAGCAACCGCTCGGCGACATCACGGGCACCGGATTCCCTTAACCCTAGAGCAGCGGCGATCGTCGGCGCGACGAGGTCCGGTACCGCGATCGGCGCCAGGTCGACGAACGCGGTACCGTGCGTGCAGTCTCCGTGGAGTTCCTCTACGACTCGCAAGGCCAATCGCGTCTTGCCGACCCCGCCCGGTCCGGTCAGCGTGACCAGGCGAACGCCTTCACGGCGCACCAGCGCACTGACGGCGGCGATCTCACGCTTCCGCCCGACGAATGAGGTGAGAGGTTCCGGTAGGGACACGTCGAAGTGATCCTGGCTGGACGGGATGGCCAGGTACGTCTGCGTGAGCCGGCCGGAGCCGGCGGGCGGAGGATCGGGCATTGGCGGACCCTGCCATCCGATGCGTCGTCCGTGGCCCTATCATGCGCCCGGTTACCGCGGTCGTCAACCGCCGGCGCGCTCCGCCGAGATACCCGACCGATCTCTCGGGTGCTAGCCGGGAGGGAGCCGGCGTGGCGCGGCAGATCGCGTTTGACGCTCCGGCTGACGCCACCTACGATGGGGGCAAAGGGAGGGTCTAGACATGGTGACGGCGATTTCGACCGGTCGAGACGTGCGGGAGGCACCAGTGATCGACTTCGCGGCGACGCTCGACGCGGCGGTGACTCGGAACGATAGCCTGGTCTGCGTCGGCCTCGATCCCGACCAGGCCCGCATCCCGCCCTCGGCCTGGGACCCGGGCGATGTCGCGGGCAGCTTGGTCCGCTTCAACGCCGCCATCATCGAGGCGACCGCCGACCTCGTCTGCGCTTATAAACCGAACCTCGGCTTCTACCTCGCATTTGGCCTCGACGGACTCGCCGCCCTGGTCACGACCCGCCGCCTTGTCCCGGCCGGTATCCCCG
>JACCVE010000253.1 GCA_013698285.1 Chloroflexia bacterium
CTGCCGTGGTGTATCTCCACCAGGGCCCGGACGCCGTGGCGCCGGGCCATCGCCGCCACCTCCCGGTACTGGTCACGGGCCCGGTCCCGGGCGGCGAGGTAGCCGGTGGTACCGTCGTAGCCGGGGACGGCGACCCGCAGCGAGGGGACGCCGAGGGCGGCCGCGCCCCGCATCGCCCGCTCGACCGCCTCCGGCTCGGAGCAGCCGGCGTAGGTGCCCAGGTTCGGCATCGCCAGGCCAGCCCCGTCCGCCAGGGCCCTGATCCGGGGCACGTCCTCGTCCAGGCTCGCCAGGGGCCAGGTACAGCGGTTGCTCGCCCAGAACCCCGGCTTGCCGTCGGGGGACGGACGCTGGTCGACCACCCGCCACTCGACGCCGTCGTAGCCGAAGGCGTGCAGCGCGGCGACCGCTTCCTCGGGTGTGTAGTCCGGCAGGGAGACGGTGAAGACGGCGATCCGCATGGGCGGGGCTCCTTTGGACGGAAGACGGTAGAGACGACAGACGGTAGAGACGGAAGTCGGTAGGTGGGTGACACCGAACGTCGATCGGGGATGAACGTTCGATGGTCATCGTCGGGGAGGACCTCGTGTCCTCCCGGGCTACGGCGGCGCGTCGGCTCGGTTTGGATGCCGGCCCTCCGATGTCAGTGTCATCGGCCGAAGGCCGTATCAGGAGGGCGGACCGCTCTCCTCGCCATCCGCGGAGGGCAAGGTGACGCGCTGGCCGGTGCGGGCCGATTCGTAGATGGCGAGGATGATCTCCACCGCCGCCCGGGCCTCGTGGCCGGGGACAGGGGGTATCCCGCCCAGTTCGGCCAGCGCGGCGAAGATGCGGCCGAGCTGGCGGGCGTGACCGGCGCCCATCGGTTCGTCCGGGGCCCAGCCGTCGCTCATCGCCCTGTCCGTGTCGTCGAGCAGTTCGGCGGCCGGGACATTGCGCTCCGGTTCCCAGACGACCAAGACGCCACCTTCGAGGACGGCCCGGCCGGTCGTGCCGACAATCTCCACCCGGACCGGACGGTCGGTCGCGGCGGCGGTCGTCCCCTGGATCGTCCCCAGGGCGCCGTTTCGGAAGCGGAGAGCGGCGGTGGCGGTGTCCTCGGTCTCCATACGGTGGGCCAGGGTGGCCGTCTCGGCCGAGACCCGCTCGACCGGGCCGAGGATCCACTGGAGCAGGTCGATGGTGTGGATGCCCTGGTTCATCAGGGCGCCGCCCCCGTCCATGGCCTGGGTGCCGCGCCAGCCGCCGGAGGCATCGTAGTAGGCCTGGGTGCGGTGCCAGTGGACGATGGCATTGCCGGCGACCGGGCGCCCGAACAGCCCGGCGGCGACGGCCCGCTTCAGCCGCAGGGCATCGGGCTGGAACCGGGTCTGGAACATCACTGCCAGGTGCAGCCTGGCATCGTGTGCGGCGCCGACCATCCGGTCGAGTCCGGCTAGGTCGATCGCCATCGGCTTCTCGGTGACGACGTGGGCCCCCGCGCCGAGGGCCATCACCGCCTGGTCGGCGTGCAGCCCGGAGGGCGTCGCCAGGATGACCACCTCGATATCGTGCCGGGCCACCAGTTCGTCCACACTGCCGGCGATGTCGGCACCGTGGCGGTCGGCGAGGGCCCGCGCCGCCTCCGGCACCGTGTCGGTGACCGCGAGCAGCCGGGCTCCCGGGACCCTTTCCAGTGCCGCCGCGTGGACTTGGCCGATCACCCCCGCGCCGGCGATCCCGACCCCAAATTGGTCCCATCTCCCTGCCATTATCTGATCTCCCCCATCTGCCCACTCGCGTGAGCCAGATTCGCGACCGTCCCGCTCGCCGCTTCCCCGTCGTTCCGGCCCAGGTCGCGGTCCCCCGGGCGGTGGGAGTAAGGGTCGTCGTCCGCCCGGCGACACCCGGCCGGGGACATTCCGACCGTCGCTCAGCGCTCGCCGGGGGGCGGCCCGCCCGCGTCGTGGGCGATGTCGTGTTCGTCGAGCAGGGCGACGAAGGCCTCGGTCGCCTGGCGAAACAGGTCCGGGCCGCTGAAGCCCGACCGTTCCCCGGCCAGAGCCAGGTGCGGCTCCAGCGAGCAGAACCCCTGCCAGCCGTCCGCCCGCATCGCCGCCAGGGTCTCGGGCCACTGGCCGTCGCCCGCCCCGGCGACCGTCACCTCGCCCGTCCCCAGGCGGGCATCCTTGACGTGGAGGTAGTCAACGTAGGGGCGTAGCATCTCCCAGCCCTCGTCGAAGGGCCTCACCCCGACCTGGACGAAGTTGGCCGGGTCCCAGGCGGCCCGGAGGGTCGGGTCGTCGATGGCGCTCAGCAGGTCGTGGCAGCGGGCCGGGGTGTCGCCGTAGATGCCCTTCTCGTTCTCGTGCAGCAACGTCACGCCCCGGCCGCGGGCCTCCTCGACCAAGGTGCCCAGCCGCTCCAGCACCGCTTCGCGGTGGGCGGCGGGGTCGTCGCCGGCCGGGATATAGAAGGAGAAGATCCGGATGAAGGGGGCGCCGAGTCGCCCCGCGACCTCCATCGCCCGGGCGAACGCCTCCAGATGCGGCTCGAACGGTTCGGTGATCCCCGACTTGCCGACCGGGGACGCGATCGAGGAGACGGCGATCCCGGCTTCTCCCAGCAGCCGCCCGGCCCGATCGATCTCCTCGTCGTCCAACGCCAGGACATTCTTGCCCCAGGCGGCGCGGAACTCCAGGTGCCCGACGCCGAGCGCGAGCAGCGTCTCGGCCTGGACACCCAGGTCCGGGTCGATCTCGTCGGCGAACCCGCTCAATCGCCACATGGGGGTGACTCCCCGGCCCACGACGGTTCATCCTCGTCGCGGACCACCACAACCTGTGCGGACACTGCTTACCGCGCCCTTTTCAGGTACGTACGTCTCGATATGGCCATGTGTGTAGGCGAGAGGGCGCAGCAAGCAGCGCCCCTACAGGGTGTTGCCGGCGACGCCCATTGCCGGCATGGGCGCCGCCGGTAGCCTTGTGTCAGGCCCGCGGTTTCAGTTCGACCGTCCTGCCCTCGCGCACCGACTCGTAGGCGGCCTGGATCACCTCCAGGACGCGGCGACCGGCGCGGTGGTCCTGGATCGGGGGCTGGCCAGTCGCGACGGCGTCGACGAAGTGGAGGATCTCCATGTCGAAGACGGTGTTGGCCGGGTTGTCGGCGAAGGCGATCCGGGACGGCTCGGTGAAGCCGCGCGGCTTGGAGAAGGCCTCGGTCCGGGTCCCGAAGACCTCGCCCCGCTCGCCGATGACGTGGAATTTCTGGTCGCCGTGGGGGAAGACGAATCCCTCGCCGGTGAAGATCTGGCCGATGGCGCCATTGGCGAACTTGACCATCACCAGGGCGGTGTCCTCGCCCTCCATGTCGGCGACGAAGGTGTTGGTCATCGCGGAGACGGCGACCGGCTCGGAGCCGGTCAGGTAGAGCAGGATGTAGGTCGGGTGGTAGCCCTTGTCGATCAGCATCCCGCCGCCCATCGTCGCCTGGCTGGCCCGCCAACCGACCATCTGGGTGGCGGGCGCCGGCCGGCCGGGGATCGCGGCGGTCCGGTAGGTCTGGGGAAACTCGTGCGAGCGGACGATGTACGGCGTCCCCAGGGACCCAGCGTCGATGAACTGCTTCGCCGCCAAGATCGGCCCATAGAAAAGCTCGTTGTGGGCGCTCATGTAGGTGATGCCGGCCGCATCGACGGCCTCGACGATCTGGTCGCCCTCTTCGAGGGTGATGCACATCGGCTTCTCGCAGAGGATGTGCTTGCCGGCCGCCGTCGCGGCCAGGATCGCCTCGGCGTGGAGGTGGTGGGGGAGGCAGATGTCGACCGCGTCGATGTCGGCCTCCCGGATCAGGGCCTGGAAGTCGTC
>JACCVE010000286.1 GCA_013698285.1 Chloroflexia bacterium
ACCACATCGGCCGAGTCGTCGGTCGCGGACGACCCGGCCGCGTCGATCGCGGCCAGGATGCTGTGCCGGGTGTGGCCAAGCGGCGGCGACAGGTAGAGCGTGCCTCGCGACGACTGGGGCGCGGGCAGCCGCTCGCACCGGCGACATCCCGTCCGTCCGTCCACCCTCACCCGTGACGTCCAGCGTCCCCCCGTCAGCCCGATTGACCCCACGCCAAGATGACCGGGGGCGGTCGAAGACGACTGGCTCGCCCACTCGCTCTCGACACCCGGTGAACCCACGACGATGCCGTGATCCATGGTGAGTATGTATGGTGAGATGGGTGAGGGGATAGAGTCCTAGCCCGCTATTCGCTCGAAAGTCTTATGAGATCTCGCCTGCCATACCATCCTACATGGGCAAGGGAGCTTCGCCCGCGTCGAAGGTTGCGGGCGAGGGGACCACGGGCGGGTCGGGGCATAGGGAATGGCGCGGCGAGATGGCTGCTCGCCGCGCCGGAGGGAAGGTACGGGGAGTCCGGTGGCCGCCCGCCGCCGTGGCTGGCGACGGCTGGCAGCCTGTTCATCCTCACGTCCCCGCACCATCCCTAACGCACCGGGACCGGCGGAGGTTTCGGCGTCCGCGACGGCGGGATCGGCGCCGCTCGGACCTGGCGCCGGGAGTGGCGGGGATGCTGGGGCAGCCCGTTCGGGCTGCCGTTCTCGCCCAGTTTTGCCTAGCGCGGAACGATCCGGGCGGGGTACGGTTGAGCCGGGTCGGACGTGCCCGCGACGACGGTCCCACGTTCCCCCGCCCCGTTCGCCGGAGACCCGCCGTGGCCAGCGTGCCCCGTGACGGGGACGACAGGAGTGGCGCCGCCCATGATCGGAACGTCTCGAACCCCCCACCGGCTGGGTCGTTTGGCCCTGACCGCGATCTTGCTGCTGCTCGCCGGCCTGGCGCCGGTGGGACAGGCCCGGGCCCAGGATGCCGAGTTGTCCGCCCAGTTCGACGAGATCACCGAAGAGGTCTCGGGCATCCGGGAGCTCCCGATCGAGTCCGATGTCGTCGAGGCCTTCCTGTCGCGGGAGGACCTCCAGGCCGACCTGCTGAAGACCATCGACGAGGACTACCCGCCGTCCGACCGCCAGGCCGACGAGCGACTCCTGATCGCCCTCGGCATGCTGCCGGAGGGGACGGACCTCGGCGAGCTGTACGTCGATCTCTACTCCGAGCAGATCGCGGGCTACTACGATCCCGAGACCGACGAACTCTTCGTCATCTCCGGTGAGGACGAGCTGAGTGCCCTGGACGAGGTGACCTACGCCCACGAGGTCGTCCACGCCCTGCAAGACCAGGCCTTCGACCTGGAGACCATCCGCGAGCCGTTCATGGACAGTGACGACACCATCTTGGCGATCACCGCGCTGATCGAGGGGGACGCCACCGCCGCCCAACTCGATTACCTGCTGGGCGATCCCCAACTGCTGGCCGACTTCAGCACGGAGATCGGTGACCTGCCCGCTTCGCCGATCCTAGACGCCGCACCGGCCGTGATCCGCGGGTCGCTGCTGTTCCCGTACGAGGCGGGCCAGGCCTTCGTCACCGCCCTGCGGGAGGACGACGACTGGGCCAGCGTCGACGCCGCGTTCGATGACCTGCCGATGTCGACGGAGCAGATCCTGCACCCCGAGAAGTACACGACGGAGCGGGACGACCCGACCGCCGTCGAACTGGTCGACCTCTCGGACACCCTCGGTGCCGGCTGGGAGGCATTGGACGAAAACAACTTCGGCGAGTACCAGGTTCGCCTGATGCTGGAGGGCGAGCTGTCCGGCGGCGGTGCCGAGGACGCGGCCGCGGGCTGGGACGGCGACCGGTACGCGTTCTACGCCAACGAGGACGAGGACGTCTTCGTCTGGCAGTCGGTCTGGGACAGCGAGGACGAGGCCGCCGAGTTCGCCGCCGGCTTGCAGGAGTACGACGAGTCCCGCTATGACGCCGAGTACGAGGGCGACGACACGCTGACCCTCGATATCGATGGCGCCTCGGTCCGCCTGGTGCTGGACGGCGACACGGTCAGCTACGTCCTGGCGACCGACGCCGGGCTGGCCGATGACAGCCTGGCAGAATTGGCCGCACAGGTCGAAGTGATCACGACCGCGGAACGAGAGACCGGGGCGACGCCAGCGCTGGCG
>JACCVE010000327.1 GCA_013698285.1 Chloroflexia bacterium
CACGACGGGGAGGTGATCGGCCCGGATGCCACCTTCGGATCCGGCCGCTCGCTGCAGCGCCATCCGGACGGCCTGTTCGGCCCGGTCATGCGGCGACGGCTCGTCGTCGAGATGGAGTTCGATCGTCCCCGTGGGCGCCCCCCGACGCCAGGTGAGTGCCCCCCGGACCACGAGGTCGACCAGCGTCGCCTCGACCAGGTGGGGCCCTGGCCGGCCCCGCATCACCAACCCCACTAGGGCGGGGGGACAATCGCGCACCGATCCCGCCACGGTGCTGGTCGCGACCGGCTCTCCACCGGATCGCACGCGAGCGGTGACGAGCGCCAGCGCGGCGCAGGCCAGGGTGAGCAAGCTCGCCAACACCAGCATCGGCACCCCGGAGAACGTCGCCGCGGTCCGCTGGATCGGGCCGGGCGTGGGCTCCGCCTGGGGACCGAGGCGAAGGCTGCGGGCCGCGGCGGACAACCCGGCCGAGAGCCCGGACACCACCCGCTCGCCCCGTATCCGGACCATCACGTCGCTCTGCAGGATGCGTTGCAGCTCGTGGCTGGGGAGAGGCCCCTCGTCCTTGAGCCGTTCGCCCGGCACGATCGCGATCGCATCGGCGAACGAGGGACCGACGGCGACATTCATGAACACGACCAGGCCATCGGCCGCGCCCGGCGCCGATTCGATCTCCCAGGCCCGCATCAGGTCCCGGGCATCCTTGCGGGTGGCACCCGGGTCGGCATCCTCCGCCCGGATGTAGACGACGACCGGGACGCCGCCCCGTTCTAGGTCGGCCGCCTCCCGTTCCAGCAGGCGGACCTCCGACGGTCCCAGGGCCCCGGCCAGGTCGTAGACCCGCTGGCCCGGCTGACGCTGGCCGTAGCTCTCGCTCTCCCCACGTCCGGCCACCAGCCAAGCCCCGGCCAGGCTGAGCATGACCAGGGACGCCACGGCGGCGGCGAGACGCGGGAGCTTGACTGATCTCGCCTTCGGCATCACCTGGGGCATCGCCTGTCCCGACCCTCGCCTGGCCCCCGGCCGGGCCCGTCCACGTCTCCCCGCCGATCGCGACGCCCACGCGTCGTCATCGGCCCCAAGTGTACCGGACCGTCACCGGCCAGGCAGGCGCGCGTCCGGTGGCGCCCGGCCAAGACGCCGGCCCCCTTGGCGACGACCGAGAAGGGACGCGGCACGCCGCGCCGATCACCGACCGGACCGAGAGATACGGTCGGTCGGTCCCAGAGGCGGGCGCGTCACGCGGCGTCCGCCACGGCGCGATTGGCACCTCATCCATCGCGACGGTCACGGACCGGACTGGCAGCGATCTCGGGCGTGGCGACGCCCGTGTCGATGTCGGGGGTCGCGGGCACGACCTCGGAGTCGTCCTCCGGTGGCTCGATGGTGAAGGCGGCGTCATAGTCGAGGAAGGTGTTGACCATGTAGTGGTTGCGTGAGACCATCGCCTCCCGCAGCGGCTCGCCCGTCGCCGCGTCCACCCACCAGGCGTACCAGGCTGGGAGATACCGTTCCTGGTCGACGGCGAAGGTGATCACCCGCGCCTCCCGGCCAGCCACGGTCTCGACCCGGCCCAGGCCGAACCCGGTCGCTCCCTCATAGTCGGCCAGCATCCCGGCCGGGGCGATCGCCGCCGTCCCCCGCCGGGCCAGCCACGGCGTGCCGCCCGTCCGCAGCCATTCCTCTTCTCCGATCTTGACCACCGAGGTGGAGGCCCCGTCGATCCGCATCGCCGCCGGGGCCCCGTCTACCCCGGCCACCAGCGCGTAGCGAGAGACCACCGCGCTCCCGTCCCCGCCCCCGATCACCTGCCGATAGCGGAGCCGCTGGGTGTCGCCGAGGAACGCGGTCGCCCGCCCGAACAGGGCGACGGCCTCGGGGTCATCGCCGGGCACGTCGACCGCCCCGGTACCGTGCAGGTTGGGGTCCGGCAGGAGGAAGACGAACGAGGCCGTCGTGTCCGCCAGGCCCCGCTGCCGGACCAGCGCCTCGGCCCGCCACCAGCCATCGACCGTCAGGGCATCGGTCTCAATCGCGAAGCTGGCCCCGCCGGCCGGGATGGCCTCCACCCGCGACCGTCCCACCCCCGGCTCGTCCAGGCTGATCAGGTCCAGGTTGACGGCCGCCCCTGGCGCGAGCGGCCGGGGAGTGCCGTCCGGTCCGGCGAACGAGACCACGAGGCGGTAACGACCCGGCCGCAAGGGTG
>JACCVE010000339.1 GCA_013698285.1 Chloroflexia bacterium
GCCCGGGTCGGCGGGGGCGGGCGACGGTGAAGCGGCCGCCGACGCGGGCGGAGACGCCCCGAGCGCTCGGCGCGGCTCATCGTTCCGGGTCGGGCGCGACTCGGCCATCACGCCCCCTCCCAATGACCGCGCCGTGAGCCGGCACGGCGCGTCGGGATCGAACGACACGCCTGGACAGCGTGGCGGGACGTGCCGACGGCGCGGTCTGCGGGATCCCAGGCGGTCGTCCGGGATGGGCCTTCGTCAGCGTGAATATGGTGATGGGGTCCCAGCGGGGTTCGCATCGTGGTTTCTCCTCGAACGGCGCGGCGCGGCCAGCCTGTCGGGGACGGGCGGACACGAAAACACCCCCAAGCGTGAGCGGGGGGGCGGCGCGACACCGTTCCCTTATCTCGCAGATCGCTCTGCCGGAATTGGCACCTTGCGCGCGTCGCGCAGGCTGCCGGGCTTCATCGGGCCGATTCCCTCCACCTCTCTTGATAAGGCACCTATTCAGTTGTTGTCCCTAATCTAGCGTTCGTCCTATCGCGTGTCAAGCACCGCGCGCGGCCAATCGAAAGCGTGATGACCGCCCACCGATTAGGCGGAACGGGGTCCCCACTCGCGCCTTGACCCTTCCTCGTCGGCAGTTTCGTCGCCGGTGAATTCGACGGCGCCCGACACTCCCACGAGACGGACGTCGTCCGGGAAATCGGTCACGCTGTGCGTGTCCCAGAACGCCGCCTCTTCCTCGATACTCGTGAACGAGGGAATCCGCCCGTGGGCGGGTGTGGGGTACCCGAGATCGACGGATGGCTGTGGATGTGTCATCGGTCGATGCCTCCTCTCAATCGACTCTACTCACGGCGCTCCTTACGATCGGCTGATCGAGCGGTGAACGGATAGAACGTCCCTTCCGGAGCGTCGGGAACCGGACCAACGACGACGGCCAACACTCGCCCCTCCCTCGTTTCGCCGAGGAGAACCAGTCGTTCCTTGTAACTCTCCTGATAGAGAATCGGATCTAACACGCTAACTCAAGGCGACATCGTCGACGTGGCCAAACCATGAGCCGCTAAACGCCCGGGTGTCGTCGAGCAAGTCACCGACACACGGGTAATCGCGCCGGGTTAGAGTCATTCTCGGCCTCGGTCGTCAGCGCAGCGCCACCGGCCGGATGTCGAGGTTGATCCGGACCAGGGAGTAGAGCTTTTGGCGCAGGTCCCGGCCGTCGTGGTCGCGGGCCTGACGGGAGAGATGGTTGGCGGTGACGTAGAGATACCCGTCGGCGGCGACCGACATGGTGTCCGGCTTGGTCGCCTGGTCGGGGTAGGCAACGGCCTGGCCGTCGCGCAGCTCGGCAACGGTGAAGGCCACATCGTCGCCCCACTTGGGGTAGTTGACGAAGATGCGCCCCGCCCGCGAGACGGTGACCCCGGTCGGCATCGGCCCGTCGAAAGTATGGACCGTCTCCAGTTCTCCAACCGGCTCGTCTGTCATCTGCCCGGACCGTGCGTCACGACGCCCTGCGGCCACAGTTCGTCTCAGAGAGCCGATTCTTCCGTCTCTCTTCTTCCGACTACCGTCTCCCGTCTCCCGTCTACCGACTCCACCGTCAGCCCTGCGGCTTCAGCACCACCTTGATACAGCCGTCTTCCTTTTTCTGGAAGGTCTTATACATCTCCGGCGCCTTCTCGAGCGGGACGGTGTGGGTAATGACGAACGAGGGGTCGATCTGGCCGTCGACGATCTTGGTCATCAAGGGTTCGAGGTAGCGCTGGACGTGGGTTTGGCCGGTCTTGATCGTCAGGGCCTTGTTCATCATCGCGCCGACGGGGATCTTGTCGGCGAACCCGATGTAGGCTCCGGGGATCGAGAGGGTGCCGCCCTTGCGGCAGCAGCGGATGGCCTCCCGCAGCACGTGGGGGCGGTCGGTTTCGAGACGGACGGTCTGCTTGACCTTGTCGTAGGCGCCACCGATGCCGGTGGCGTGGGCCTCGGCGCCGACGGCGTCGATGCACCGGTCCGGACCCCGGCCACCCGTCGTCTCCATCAGCGTCTCGTAGGGGTCGTCCTTGGTGTAGTCGATCGTCTCGGCGTTGCCCTGGCGCGCCATTTCCATCCGCTCGGCGACGCGGTCGATCGCGATCACCCGGCCGGCGCCCAGCATCCAGGCACTCCGGATCGCGAACTGGCCGACCGGGCCGCATCCCCAGATCGCGACCGTCTCGCCCGGCTCGATCTCGGCGTTCTCGGCCGCCATGTAGCCAGTCGGGAAGATATCGGACAGGAAAAGGACCTGCTCGTCGGTCAGGCCGTCCGGCACCTTGATCGGACCGACGTCGGCAAAAGGCACCCGGATGTACTCGGCCTGGCCACCGGCGAAGCCGCCCAGCATGTGGCTGAAGCCGAAGAGCCCGGCGGGGGATTGACCCATGACCTTGGCGGCCATCTCCTTGTTCGGGTTGGAGGTGTCGCAGAGCGAGAACAGCTCCTTCTGACAGAACCAGCACGCGCCGCAGGAGATGGCGAACGGGATGACGACCCGGTCCCCGCGCCGGAACTTGGTGACCGCGCTGCCGACTTCGACAATCTCGCCCATCGTCTCGTGGCCGAGGATGTCGCCCTTCTCCATCGTCGGCATGTAACCACCATAGAGGTGGAGATCGGAGCCACAGATCGCCGCCGAGGTGACCTTGACCACGACATCGGTCTGGTCAACGATCGTCGGGTCCGGCACGGTCTCGACGCGGACGTCTCCAGAACTGTGCCAGGTCAGCGCGCGCATATCAGAAACCCTTCACATGTATCGACCGGCCCAGCGGGAGCCGGTCGGAAACGACGGTGACGACGGCGTGATACGTATCGAGTAACGGGCGGTGCTTCTCCTCGGGAGTCGAGGCGTGGGCCTCGGCCGCACCGTCTGACGCCGCCCGGCTAAGCAGGAGATGTGCCCTCGTGCTGCCGGGCGGCGCGCCCCGGTCTTTGCTACGGTACCGGGGTGATCCCGGGACCCATATCTCTCGCACGGCGGGTCCGGATTCACATGACCACGCGATGCCGCGTGATCCACCTGCCGGACGAATCGGGAGGGACCGTCATGGGGACGAAACACGATCTTCCCGATGGGAAGGGGCGAGGAGACGCATCGGGCGAACGGCCGGCGAACCCGGTGACTCACTCCGGACCGACGATCGAACGCAACGCGGACGGTGACCTGTTCTTCCGCACGGCGATGACGGGGGAATCGCCCCGTACCTGGCATGTGGAGTTGTCCGGCGAGCCCATCCTGCGCGCGGCCGGGGTCGAGGAGGGCCAGCGACTGCCGCCCGGGATGGTGCGGACCCTGAAGGAGGGAGGGCATCTCTACACCAAGGGCGGCCGGACGCCCCGGGCCACGCACCGAGCCGCCCCCGATGGGGCGGTCGAACGGGATCGGGGTCAGGGCGCAGGTCGCCACGGTCGTGTCGTGATGGTGTCGAAGGAGGTCCTCGCGTCGTTGACGATCGCGGACACGACCCGCGAAACCGGAGCCCGGCGACTGTCATCCCATGCTCGGAAAACCGGCACACCAGGTGGCCGCACCACCGCTCGGCCACGACGGACGATCGCTCCCACACACGATGGCACCTGCGAGGCAAGCACGAACCGATCGTCGGCACCACGCGTGCATGCCGGGTGGCTCACGATCGATGAACGGCCGTGGGATCTCCCTCCAGAGGATGGGGAGGCAACGTAGGCGAACCGGGTCGTTCACGATCCATCCGTGGAGACATCCGGCCACGGTCGTGGCCGCGACCGCCGGGCGAGTCGCATCCCCTATCCCGGCCGACTGGCGCGGCCGCGCTCGACGGCGGCGCGGAGGTCCCGGGCGGCGGCCTCGGGGTCGGGGGCGCCCTGGATCGCCGAAATCACGGCCACGCCGTCGGCACCGGCCCGGACGATCTCCTCGACCCGCTCCAGCAT
>JACCVE010000389.1 GCA_013698285.1 Chloroflexia bacterium
GCCCGGGGCCACGCCGGCCGGTCCGCCAGGCGATAGGCGGCGACGCCGGCCAGGGCCACGGCGGCCACCATCGTCGGGTCGGACCAGACCCGGGTCGTCGTGTCGAGCAGCAGGGGGTGGAACGCCAGGAGGAGGCCGCCGGCGACCCCGGCCACCCGGCCGGCCAGTCGCCGGGCCATGGCGAAGACGGCGACGACCATCACGGCTCCGACCGCGACATTCGCCCGCCTGGCGGCCAGGAGGTCAGCCGGGTCTGGCAGGTTGTCCCGGGCGTCGTTCCAGACCTCGTCGCGGTCCATGATGTAGTAGCCGTTGGTCGCCAGGTCGCGCCCCTGGAGCAGGAGCCCCAGGCCGAAGACATAGGGAGCGACGGGCGGCTGGGCCCGCATCCTGTACCGCTCGTCGAACGAGTCGAACCGGATCTCGTATCCCTCGTCCTGCCAGGACGGCCCGAGCGGGTCGGCCCACAGGCGGAGGTAGCTGGCCCGGTGGACCCAGCGGGCCTCGTCGCGGTGGAACGGCGTCGTCCTGGCAGCGGGCAGCAGATGCCAAAAGGTGACGGCGGCCAGCAGGACGGCCAGCGCGACGTCGAGCCAGCGCCCGGCGGGTCGGGCGGCGAAACGGCGGGGCAGACGGGGCGTAGGACGTGGCTGTCGCGACATATCCCAGTATCCCCCGGCGCGCCCCGACCCGCCAACGCCGCTCGCTCGATCGCGTTTCCTGAATGCCTGGCCCGGTCGTGGTCACCACCACCGGGGCCGCGTCTCGGGCCCGTCGCGAGGCGAAGGCTTGGACGTGCCATGGCCCCGCGGGTGTCGGCCTGTCGCCTGCCCCGTCTCATCCCGGCATCGTGTCGATCGCCCGCTGGACCGCCTCCGTCAGGAATGCCCGGTAGGGGCCCGGCGGCCGGCCCGTGAGCCGGGCCAGGGTCCGGACGCCGATCAGCGCCTTCCATAGGTGAATCCGTGACCCGTCATCCGGCGCGGGGGCGAGCACCTCGTGATACCCCACCAGGAGATGATGCGCCACCAGGATGGGGATCCGCTCGCCGTCGTGCAGCGCGAAGTGGCCCAGGTCATAGAATCGGTCGGCGCCGCGGATCTCGCCGAAGTCGATGATCCCGGTGTACTCCCCGTCCCGGTGATAGACGTGCGTGGTATCGAAGTCGCCGTGGGCCAGGACGCCCCCGCCCGCGTCGAACCAGGCATCGTGCCGTGCGACGGCTTCCCGGACCGCTCGGACTCGCGCGGGCGTGAGGACCGCCGATACCGTCGCGAGCTGGTCTTCGACATCTCCCAGGGCGAAGGCGCGCAGGGTCGGCAGCTCGGCCGTCAACCCCGCCATGATGCCCAGGTCCCGCCGCACCCAGCCGAAGCCATCGACGCCGACCGAGGCGATGACCGCCAGGTCCCGGCCCGCCGCTCGCAGGACGGTGCCCACGTCTACCCGCCGGTCATCGTGCCCGACCGGTTCGCCCGCGATCTCGGTCGTCACCATCACCGATCGACCGAGTGCCGGGTGGGCCGGCTCGTAGGAGACGACCTCGGGGACTCGCACGCCGAGCGCCCGCAGCCGGCCATGGACGTGGACCTCCGGCGCCAGGTCGGCCTCGGCCGTCTCGCCCAGCCGCAGGTAGAGCGTCGTCCCGTCGCGTCGCACCCGGTAGACCGGCGTGGTCCCCCCGCTCGCCGGGCGGGAGACGACCGGCCGGCCGGTACCGGGCAGCAGCCGGTCCGCGATCGCCCGGATCGCCACGTGGTCGATCGCGGGGTCGGGCGCCGGCCTCGGCGGGGTGGGGGCGGGGTCGTCCGGTTGGCCGGTCACGGGGTACGCGTCCCTCCCGCTGCCGGGAGATCGACGATCACCGGCGTCATGTCGTCGTCGCGACCCCAGGATCGTACAACCGGGAACCGCTCGCTTCCCGGATCGTGGGCACGATCCGCCTGATCTCGGCACTGTGACGGCGCATCCACGGGGGGGCTTCTCACGGGGTCGCGGGCCGTCGCACCGGGCAACGGGTGGATCACGGGCCGGGGTGGTCGTCCGGCGTCTCCCCAGCCCTCCCCGCCACCACCGGGGAAACCGCGTCGGCCGGGCTCGGGGGTGCCGGTTCGGCCGCGGTGAGGGTCGCCGTCTCCGGACCCTCTCTCGCCCGGTGAGTGAGCCAGATCGCGGGGGAGAGGGAGAGGGCGGCGCCGGCCAGGGCGGCCGGGATGCCGGACCGGGCCCCGACGGCGCCGAGGACGGGCCCGCCGCCGATCTGGCCGAGGGCGTCGGCCTGGCCGTACATCGAGAGGATCGT
>JACCVE010000401.1 GCA_013698285.1 Chloroflexia bacterium
GATCTTAGCGACCGAGCACTCGAGCCTGCTCGCCACCAGGGGCATGATTTGGAACGAGATGTTCGCCTGCACCGGCATGTACCTGACGGTCCTGTCGGCCGCGACCGTCGCCCTGGCCTAGGTCGCCCAGGCCACCGACTTCGGCGGGCACTTCCGTCTCTTCGCCCTCCTGGTCCTCCCCATCGTGTTCCTCCTCGGCTACGGCACGCAGACCCGATTGGGTGACACGCGGGCCGAGGAAGTTTGGCGCGTCGTCGGGATGAACCGGCTGCGCTACGCCTACTTGGAGCTGGCCCCGGAGCTGGCACCGTACTTCGTCACCAGTCGCCATGACGACGAGGCAGGCGTCATCGCTACATACGGCCCCGTCCTCCCCGGCGCGGCCCGGGTCGCTCCTGGCCGAATCCTCGCCGGCACGCCGGAGCTGGTCGGCGTCATCAACGCGGCCGTCGCCGGCGTCCTGGCGGCCCTGGTCGTCGAGGCGGTCGCCGGCTCGGTGGGTGCGGGCGCGGGTGCCGGGGTCGTGGGCGGACTGGCGTACTTGGCCGCGTACGGCGTCAACACGTTCCGGCAGCTCGAGGGCATCCGCCGCGAGTACCGTCCGCGGTTCCCCGGACCGGACCGAGCGGCGAGGTGACAGCGGGGCGCGATCATTTTGCGGACACGTTCTAGACGGGACACCGTGCCGGACCATCCTCGGCGTTGACCCGGACGCGGCGGCGGCGGGTGGTATCATCGGGCGATGGTTGGTCCCGGCGGAGGGGCACACGATAGGCGAGGGATGGATCAGCGATGAGTGAGACGCGAGGGAAGACGCCCCCGCGCGGGAATGCGGCGGCCACGGGTCCGGTCCGGAAGGCGGGCCCCGCCACCACCCCCGACAGGACGGATCGGTCGGCACGACGGGCCCAGGTCGTCCAGGAGCGGCGGGCCGAGCGAATCAACCGGACCGAGCGCGAAGCCCGCCAGCGGCAATTGACGCGCATCGGCGGGGCCGTTCTGGGCGTGCTGCTCCTCGTGGGGATCGGGTTCTTCGCCTATGACAGGTACCAGCGGTTCCAAGGCGATCAAGTGCTGGACGATGTCGCCGACTTCGAATACTCGGGTGGCCAGCACCTCGATGGGGAACTCACCTACACCGAGTCCCCTCCGGTCGGCGGCACGCACAATAATGTCTGGCAAAATTGCGGCTACTATGCCGCCCCGGTCGCGAATTGGAATGCCGTCCACTCGTTGGAGCACGGTGCCGTTTGGATTACCTACCAACCGGAACTGCCAGACGACCAGGTTGCCGCGTTGCGGAGCATGGCCGAGGACATGGACTACATCCTCGTCAGCCCCTACCCCGGCCTCGACGCGCCGGTAGTGGCCTCGTCATGGAATCACCAATTGCGGTTGCAATCGGCGACCGATCCGGGACTGGACGCGTTCATCAGAGAATTCCGGGAGGGCCCGGATACCCCGGAGCGCGGCGCACTCTGCAGCCAGGGCAACACGGGGACCCTGACGTAGGATGACCGTCCGGGGGTCCCGAAACTCGGTCCTGATCGCCGGTCTCGCGGCCCTCGTCGCGCTGGCCATCGGTGTCCTGGTCGGTGGGCGACTCGGGGAAGCGGAGGCACCGGGCGACGACTCGGCCGAGGCCGGGTTCCTGCGGGACATGGCGATGCACCATCGCCAGGCCGTGGAGATGTCGTTGGTGGTCTTCCCCCGCACGGACGACCCCGTCATCCGGTCGCTGGCGCTCGACATCGCCACCAGCCAGCAGGCCCAAGTCGGCATGATGTCCGGCTGGCTCGACGCCTGGGGTCTCCGCCAGACCGGGCCCGGCAAGGCGATGGCCTGGATGGGGCACGACCTCGGCCCCGGGGAGCGGATGCCGGGACTGGCCAGCGACGAAGACCTGCGCCGGCTGGCCGCTTTGCCTCCGGGGGAGGCGGATATTCTGTACCTGCGCCTGATGACCGTTCACCACGCCGCCGGGGTAGATATGGCCAACGCGCTCTTGGAGCGGAGCGATCGCGACCTGGTGACGGACTTCGCGGCCAAGGTCGCGGCGAACCAGTCGGTCGAGATCGAGACCATGGACAACCTGCTCATGGAGCGCGGCGCTGACTCTGGCGGGGATGATCCCGGCGCGACCCCCGGCGCGGCGGCGATGCCTGAGCACGGCCGCGACTGACGGATCGTGGCTGGGTTGACCGCGGAGGTCAGAGGAAACGGATGTCCTTATCGGTGCGTCCTGGCGGCTGGTCTCGGGAGGACATGAAATCCTCCCCTACGAAAGGGTCGTCATTTCTCCGGTGACGTTGTTTTCATAGCATCCTTCTGAAGGTCACACCTATTATGGAGGGGATGACCTCGTATCCTCCCGTCGTTGCCGATCGACCGTCCCGGGGCTGGTCACACCGGGACAGTAACGTGGACCTCGCCGGCCTGAGCGCGGAATCGAACATGTCCCGACCGCTCCCGATCACGCTGTCTGTCCGGCGATCTCGGCTAGGGCCGCACCCAGGGCGACGGTGCTCTCGGGCGGCCCGACCGTGATCCGGAAATGATCCCTCCCCAATGACGGGTCAGACGGGACGTGGACGAGGATGCCCCGCTCCCTCAACGCGGCGGCGATCTCGGCCGCCGTGCCGCGCTCGACCCGGGCCAGGATGAAGTTGGCGGAGGAGGGGTAGGGGAGGGAGAGCAAGTTCGACTTGCGTAGCGTTCGCCAGAGCCGTGCTCGCTCCAGGCGCAGGCGCCGGACGCTTCCCAGGACCGCCGGGAGATCCCCGAAGGTGGCGGCGGCGGCGGCCAGCGTCGAGGCCGCGACGCCGGTGGGTGGGCAGAACATCCTCAGCCCGGCGATGATCCGGGCGGGGCCGGTGGCATAGGCGAGCGGGAAGGCATCCAATCCGGCCCAGGTGGAGAGGGTCGAGAGGAGGACGACGTTGTCGAACTCCGAGGCGAGCGCCGCCGCGTTCCGACCGGCGTAGGCGGCGTGGCGCTCGTCGATCAGGACCAGCTCGCAGGTGCGGGCCAGGCGGACCAGGTGAGTCGGGTCGAGCGGATTGCCGGTCGGATCGTTCGGAGACATCACCAGGGCCGTGCTTCCCCGGGACCCAGCCGGTTCCCGGGCCAGGTCGATCCCGAAGTTGCCCGGCACACGAGGCCATTCCAGCCTCTCGACCCGGTGCTGTCGAGCCCGGGCGGCGAAGGCGGCATCGGTGGGAGAAAAGGTGACGAATGGGCCGAGGTCACGGCGCCAGAGGAGCAGGGCGTCGATCAGGGCATCCGTCCCGTTGGCGAGGACGACCCGGTCCGGCGAGGTCCCGGCATGACTGGCCACCGCGCTTATGACCTGGGCGAAGAGGTCGTCTGACCCCCCGTCTGACGGAGTGGTGGCGTCGAGCGCCGCCGTGACGGACCGGGCGACGAGGGGGGAGGGACCGAACGGGTTAGTGAGCCGGTCGAGCCGGATCAGGCCCCCCTGTCGGGCAAGCGGTGTGGCGAGGTGGGCGTGACCCCGGTTCACGACACCATGCCGTGGTGGGCGACCGGGTGGTGGGCCACGCGGCTGCCCGGCAGAGGGATCAGCAACTCGAACACGACCGGGGCGCCGACGACGTGGGCGGCCACGTTGCGGACCGGGATGCCGGCGGGGGTCTGGCCCTTCGGGTTGCCGAGGTGGGCGTGGCCGTGGATGACGAGGTCGACCGGGTGCTGGTCGATCACCTTGGCCAGGACGCTGTTGCCCAGCATCCAGAGCTTGGCGGGGGGCTCGCTGCCCAGGGTGGTGACGGTCGGGGCATAGTGGAGGATCACGACCCGGGCCGCGACGCCGGTCGCGATGTCGTGCAGGGCCTGGTCCAACCGGGCGGCCTCCCGCCGGGCCCGCAGCGCGATGGCCTGGGTGGCGCGGTAGGCGGGGACCAGTGGACCCTCGTCTGGCCAGAAGCCGCCGCCGTAGCCCCCGGCGCCGGCGAAGCCGATCTCGACGACCGCGGGGAGGGAGGGGGGTGAGAAGCCACCCGCCCCGCCCGGACGGCGCGGCGAGATGGGCACCGAGGTGCCGGTGCCATCGAGGAGGCGGACTCCGGCGGCTTCGAGGATGCGGCGGAGGGCGGTGCGGCGCAGGCATCGGCGGTCGTGGTTGCCCAGCACGGCGATCACCGGCACCCTGACGGTGGCGAGGGCGGCGGCCACGGCCTCGAACTCGGGCAGCCGGCCGTTGTCGGTCATGTCCCCGGCGACGATCAGCACGTCGGCCCGCTCGTGCAGCGTCGCCAGGTCGTCGGCCAACCCGGCCGAGACATCGGACTGGACATGGAGGTCACCGATCGCGGCGAGGCGGACGTGACCCGGTGCGGTGAAGAGATCGCGAACCATCCGGGAATGATACCGGGGATCATCCCCGGCGCCACCGGGACGAGCGTCCTGATCTCGCGGGGCGGTACGGTCGGGTGCCATGCCGGGACCGGCGCGGGCCGGTTGTCCCGGGGCGGCGCCGGGTCGGTATACTGTCTCCCCATGCGAGATTTACCTGCAGTCCCCTTCCCCATGACTCGATCGGGCCATTCCCGAACACGGCGGCCGTGGTGGCCGTTCCTCGCCACCCTGCTGATCGTGCTCGGGCTCGGGACGTGGGCGCCCGGGACGGCGGCCCAGGAAACGGACGAGGTCCCGGCACCGCCGGACGTGACGGCGGCATCCGCCTTCGTCCTCGACGTCGACGCGAACCAGGCCCTCTACGCCCTGGAACCCGACACCGAACTACCCCCCGCCAGCACGACCAAGATCGCGACCGCCCTGGTCGTTCGGCAGCAGACCGAGCTCACCGACACGGTGGTGATCGAGGAGAGCGACTTGGTCGATACCGCCGTGTTTTCCAACATGGGACTGGTGGCGGGAGATACCCTGACGGTTGAACTGCTGCTTTATGGCTTGCTCTTGCCGTCCGGCAACGACGCGGCCAATGCGCTTGCCCGGCACGTCGGAACCGGGCTGCCGGGAGGGGATAGCGACCCGCGGGCGGCATTCATCCAGGCCATGAACGACCTGGTGGCGACGCTCGGCCTGGAGCATACGCAGTTTCGGAACCCGGCCGGTCCGGACGAGGAGGGACATTATTCCTCCGCACGCGACCTGGCGACCCTGGCCGGCGCACTCTTGCGGGACGAGACGCTGGCGGCGATCGTGGACACCGCGACGTACGAGGGGGTGTCGTCTGGTCCGGAAGCGCGCGTCTATCCCCTCTCGACGACGAACGATCTGCTGCTGGATGACGGGATCATCGGTATCAAGACGGGCATCACTGAGGAAGCCGGCGGTTGCCTGGTGATCGGCGCCACGTATAGCGGAAATCGGGTGGTGACCGTCGTCCTGGGCAGCGATGTGACCACCGATCCAGATTCCGGCTTCCTGGTCAGTCGAGCCCGCTATGACGACACGCTGGAGATCATCAACGCCTTGAACACCAACTATGCCTGGGTCGATCCCGCGGAGGTCCCCGGGCTGACCGATGCCATGGCCGCCTGGGAAGTGACCCTGGGGGACGAGGGGGCGAACCTCGTCATCCCGGCCGGGACCGACGACGTGGAGTTCCGGCTCCGGCTCGGCCCGGCCGCCAACCCCGATGACGAGGTGGGCCGCGTGCTATTCTTCGTCGGAGACCGCCAGATCGCCGAGCGCACGCTCGTCCAAGTCTGACGCTCTGACGACGGAGCCAGGACCGAACCAGGGCCGTGTCGCCCGGTCGTCGGTCCGCCGAACGCGGTCGGCCGCCCATGTCGAGCCACGATGCCGACGCGATCGCGGCCAACGGTCCGCCGGCTGGCACTCTCACTCCTCACCCATTGGCACCGGATCGTCTCCGGCTGTCTTCCCTTCCTCGCTATGCTGGAGGCTTCCCGCCGTGGAGCGATTACAACGCGTGATGGCCGCGCGAGGCAGCGGTTCGCGTCGCGACGCCGAGGCGTTGATCGTCCAGGGCCGCGTCACCGTCGATGGCCAGCGCGTCACCGAGTTGGGGACGAGGGTCGACCCCGTCCAGGCCGTGATCCGGGTCGATGGCAAGGAGATCCGGGCGCAGCGTGACCGGACGATCATCCTCCACAAGCCGGCGGGATACATCACCACGGTCCGTGACGAGCGGGACCGGTGGACCGTGATGGACCTCGTCGATGTCCGGGAGCGCGTCTACCCGGTCGGCCGCCTGGACCGCGACACCGAGGGCCTGCTGGTCCTGACCAACAACGGCGAACTGGCGAACCGGATCATGCACCCCCGATTTCGCCTGACCAAGGAATATCACGTCCTGACCACCATCCGGCCGGACGACCGGACGATGCAGCGAGTGCGGGACGGTGTCTTGGTCGATGGCCAGATCATTCAGCCGGACGAGTTTCGCCTGTTGCGCCAGACGCGGGAAGGCATCTGGCTGACGATCAGCCTGCACGTCGGGATGTACCACGTCATCCGACGGATGATGGAGGCCGTCAAGATCCCGGTCGAACGACTGACGAGGGTCCGTGTCGGCCCGCTCGGCCTGGAAGGCATCCAGAAGGGGACGTGGCGGGAACTAACCCCCGGGGAAGCGGCGAGCCTGGCGGAGGCGGTTCACCTGGACGAGCCAGCCCCTCCCGTGTCGAGACCGTCACGGCCGCGACGGGGGCCGGACGCCTTCGCCCGTCCCGATGGGCGGAGGACCCCCGTCCCGGTGGCCCAGAATCGGCCAGCGCCGGAGCGCACCTTCGGGCTGCGACCGAAGCCGCGGGTCCCGGCCACCGCGGCCGGCGAGCCCATGCAACTGGTCGGCGATGGTGGTCGGGACGATCCGAGACGCGAACCTCCGTTCGCCGCCGCGGGTCCGGGCCGGGGTGATCGCCCCGATGCGACGCGACGGCCGGACCGGGGCAGGGACGACGGCGACCCGCGCGGCCGTGGCCGGGGGGAGGATGTCCGCCCCGCTCGTGACGAGCGTGAGGGTGGACGTCCGAGATGGGCCGCCGGTCCCGCCGCGCGACGAGACGGGGGGCTTGGACGGTCTTCTCCGGACCAGGTCACGAGTGGACGGCGGTCGCGAGGTATGGCACCTGACCGGGGAGGACGCGGGGTCGAGCCCGGCGTGACCGGTCCCCGGGAAGACACGCGCGGGCCGCGCGGACGAGACGCTGGGGCGGGCCCGGCACGGGAAGAACGGCCTCCCAAGGGCCACCCGACCGGGGGGCGGCGAGCTGGCCGGATGGTCCGCCCGGACCGGATG